>CANOFQ010000101.1 GCA_947565325.1 uncultured bacterium | reverse complement strand
CCCTCCAAGGTCATATCCTTTTGGGATAATCCAAACGAACAGCTGACGGAATTCGGAAAGGAAGCTTTATCTGACTGACTTTAAAAAATAAGTTCTGACTGTGGGAAGCAAAATAAAGGCTGGAAATATGGTATCTTCAAAAATTACCATATTTCTAGCTTTTTTTATATAGTTTTTCAGAAGTGTGTCTTCTAAAATAAATTCATAAAGCAGCCAAGGAACGCAGGCGAATAACGGCCAATCACGTATGCAGGGGAAAGAGCGGCCCGGTGACTTGTTGCAGGCGATAGGGAAGGGAAAGGTGATGGGTTTGCTATGAAGGTGAAGAAGCGTAATTCTGGAATCTTGAGGAAAGCAGCAGCGCTTGTACTGTGTCTGTTCCTGATAGAGGGATCCGTATGGCCGGGAGCGGTAAGTGTCCGGGCAGACAGTTCCGGCGGCGCAGAGCAGGAAGGGACAAAAATACCGGAGGCGGCCGAGGGCAAGGGAACGGTATATTCCCGTTATGAAGCGGAAGTTGACGCACCTGAGAGCGGAGAATACGAGATAACGGTGGAATATGTCCAGCCGCAGGGCAATACCAGAGACATCCTTATCGATGTGGAGATAAACGGAAGCCTGCCCTTTGAGGAGGCGGCGGGCATCTCCCTCCCTAGGATTTACAAGAACGACGGCGGCATCAGGACCGATGCCAACGGCAATGAGATAGCGCCCGCACAGGTGATGGTGCTGGATCCGGTGAGTCATACGCTGATGAACACTTCCGGCTTCTATGAGGGAAATTATCAGTTCCCCATGAACAAAGGGAAAAATAAGATCGAGATTTTGTGCACGAATACGAATGTGGAAATTCTCGGGGTAAGCATCGCACCGAAGAAGGAGGTTCCGTCTTACGGACAATATCTGAGCGCCCATCCGGGGGCGGACACCAGCGGAAGATGCATTGTGATTCAGGGGGAGCTGGCGAAGGAGAAGACCACATCCATGCTTTATCCCACCTATGACAGAAACAACGCCGCTACCCAGAGTGCGGACGGCAGCCCAAACAGCCCTTCGGTCATCCGCATCAACACAGCGGGAGGAGAGAGATGGAAGCAGACCGGACAGTGGATGAGCTGGGACGTGGAGGTGGAAGAGAGCGGATATTACAATCTTGGCTTTAAATATAGGCAGAGATTCAAGGACGGCTTGTTTACCAGCAGAAAGGTCTACATAGACGGCGAGGTTCCCTTTGATGCCATGGAAGGTATCCGGTTCGTGTACGATGAGGAGTGGCAGGTACTGACACTGGCGGATGAGGCGGGCGAAGCATACCGCATCTGGCTGGATCAGGGGACGCACACTGTCAAGATGGAAGTCACCATGGGAATTTTTGCCGACTCTCTCAAGAACATAAACAGCTGCGTGCAGAAGCTGAACGATCTGTATCTGCAGATCGTCATGATCACGGGAACCAGCCCGGACAGCTATACGGATTATTTTCTGGAGGAAAGGGTGGACAATCTGGAACAGACGCTCCGGGAGAGCCGGGACCTGTTGCTGCAGGAGCTGGACTACATCACCTCCGTCACCGGAGGAAAGGGCTCCGCCACGTCCGCCATCGATACCATGCAGGTTCAGCTGGGGATATTCCTGAAGGATCCGGAGGAAATATCCAAGCGGCTGGGCAGCATGAAGAACAATATCAGCGCCTTGGGCACCTGGGTGGTGGATATGCAGGATCAGGCGCTGCAGCTTGACTATCTGTATCTGAAATCCCCGGACGTGGAAGATCCAGCGGCGGACGTAGGCTTTTTTCAGGGGCTCGGTTACCAGTTTACCAGATTTTTCACTTCTTTCTTCGGCAAAAACCAGCAGGTGGGCGCATCGGAGGGAGAGAACCGGAGCATCACCGTATGGCTGAATTCCACCATCAACGCCAATGCCAACGGAACCAGTGCCGGACGGGACCAGGCTCAGGTGCTGAAGGATATGATCGATGAGTCGTTTACGCCGGAAACCGGGATATCGGTGGAGCTGATGCTCGTGCAGGGCTCTCTGATCGAGGCCACTCTGGCGGGCACGGGGCCGGACGTGGCATTGTTCACGGCGGAGGATCAGCCGGTGAACTTCGCCATCCGCGGAGCGCTTCAGGACTTAAGCGAGTTCGAGGGCTGGGAGGAAGTGAAGGGACGCTTCTACGATTCGGCCATGGCACCCTTTGAATACAACGGAGGGTGGTACGGCGTACCGGAGACACAGCTTTTCAACATGCTCTTCTACAGAACGGACGTGTTCGAGGAGCTGGGGATAGAGGCACCCTCTACATGGGAGGAATTTTATAATATCCTTCCGGTTATCCAGAGGAACAATCTTCAGGTAACCACGCAGGATCTGTTCCCCACGCTTCTGTTCCAGAATGGCGGAGAATATTACAACGACAGCCATACGGGGGCGCTGCTGGACTCTCCGGAGGCGGTGAGCGCCATGCAGACATATACGGATCTGTATACCCAGTACGGATTCGAGGTAAAGACAGACTTCTATTCAAGGTTCCGATCCGGGGAAGTGGTCATGTCCATCCAGCCTTATAATATGTATAACCAGCTGGTGGCGGCTGCGCCGGAGATCAACGGAAGATGGGACATGGTGCCCATTCCCGGGACTCCCGGAGAGGACGGCAGCATCGACAGGTCGGCCAGCTCTACCCTGACGGCCACGATCATGCTTGATTCCGCAAAAGACAAGCAGGCATCATGGGAGTTTATCGAATGGTGGTCCAGAGACGATGTGAAGGCGAGATACGGCATCCAGATAGAGGCGCTGTTAGGCGGGTCGGCCAGATTCACGCCGGCGAACATCAAGACTCTGGAGAGCCTGCCCTGGCCGGAGGAGCAGTTTGCGAACCTGAAGGACGCAATGGCGGCATTGAAAGGGATTCCCCAGATCCCCGGCAGCTATTATACGGGGAGGGCGATCACCAATGCGTTCAGAAGCGTGGTTTACAGTGCGGAGCCGGTGCGGGAGGTATTGATCAAGCAGAACGAAATGATAGACTATGAGATCACTCGCAAACGGTCCGAGTTCGGTCTGGACGGGAAGGAGTAGAGAATGAAGGAATTGATGAAGAAACGGCTGCTGTGGGCCTGGCGGGTATTCTTTCCCCCGAAGGTGAAGAGCGGGCTTTCCCTGAGGCAGCAGATCAAGATGAACAAGATCAATTACCTGATGCTGGCACCGTATTTTATCCTGTTCACCATCTTTACCATCATACCGGTGATCGCCTCGCTGGTGCTGGGATTCACGTATTTCAACATGCTGGAGGCGCCCCGGTTTACCGGGCTCTCCAACTATGTTTCCATCTTTCTGAACGACGAGATATTCCAGCTGGCGATCAAGAACACCATTATCTTTGCCCTGCTGACCGGGCCCGTCAGCTATGTGCTGTGCTTTATTCTGGCCTGGTTCATCAACGATCTGCCCAGACACCTGAGGACCTTTATGACGCTGGTGTTTTATGCGCCGTCTCTTTCGGGAAATCTGTACATGATCTGGCAGTTCATCTTTTCCGACGACCAGTACGGCTTAGTGAACTCCTTTTTGATGACCTTTATGGATCTGGGCATCATCAAGGATCCCGTCAGATGGTTTACGGACGAGAAATACATCATGACCGCACTGATCATCGTCCAGCTCTGGCTGAGTCTGGGAGCCGGATTTCTGGCGCTGGGCGCAGGCTTTAAGACTGCGGACAACAGTCTGTACGAGGCGGGGGCCATCGACGGCATCAAGAACCGTTTTCAGGAGCTGATCTACATCACCATTCCCTCCATGAAGCGGCAGATGCTCTTTGCGGCAGTCATGCAGATTTCATCCTCCTTCGCAGTGGGCAATATCTCCGTCCAGCTGTGCGGGTTCCCGAGCACCAATTATGCCGGACATACCATCATGACCCATATCCATGATTACGGAACGGTGCGCTATGACATGGGCTATGCATGTGCGCTGTCCACGCTGCTTCTTATCATCATGCTGATCATGAACAAGGTCATCACCGCCTTGCTGGTGGAAAAAGATTAGGGGGACCGAGAGATGGCGAGAGACAATGCGAAGAACAGACATATCAGAAAGAAAGCCAAGAGGGTGAACCGCTCTACGGGGGGAAATATTCTGGTGTTCCTGATGCTGGTCATTCTGGGAGGATTCATGCTGCTCCCCGTGGTATATACGGTAGTGCAGGCCTTCAAGCCCATGGAGGAGCTGTTTCTGTTTCCCCCGAGGTTCACGGTGAGCAACCCTACCGTCAAGAATTTCAAGCTGATCGGGCAGCTGATCGACAGCTTGTGGGTTCCCTTTTCCAGATATACCTTCAACAGTGTCTTTGTGAGCGCAGCGGGAACCGCAGGCAATGTGATCATAGCGTCCATGGCGGCCTATCCGCTGGCGAAGAATGACTTTCCGGGCAAGAAGGCCCTGTTCAAGATCGTCACGGTGGCATTATTGTTCTCCGGCGGCGTGCTGGGGCTGGCACAGTACATCATTATGGCGAAGCTCCATATGATCAATACCTACTGGGCCCTGATCCTTCCCTCCGTGGCAACGCCCATGGGACTGTTCCTGATGAAGCAGTTCATGGAAGGAATCAGCACCTCCCTGCTGGAGGCGGCGCGGATAGACGGAATGAACGAGTTCCAGATCTACTGGAGCATTGTGATGCCCAATGTAAAGCCGGCATGGCTGACCATGATCATCTTTGCCTTTCAGGGGATGTGGAGCATGACGGGCGGTAACTTCATCTATAAGGAAGAGCTGAAGATGCTTCCCACGGCTCTGGCCCAGATCCAGTCCGGAGGGATCGCCCGGGCCGGCGTGGCGGCTGCGGCGAACCTGCTGATGTTCCTGCCGCCGGTGCTGATGTTTCTGATCACCCAGAGCAGCATCATGGAGACCATGGCGCATGCGGGCATCAAGGAGTAGGGAGGTGATATCGGTGGGACACGATTTGAGGAGCAAACCGAGGAGCGCTTTTTGGAAAAAGCTGTGCCTGACAGCCGGAGCGGCGCTGCTTCTTGCGGGGCAGCGGGGAGGAGCCGGAACGGTTCATGCGGATTATCGATATGACTATTTCGGCAATGCCATCCCGTCCCAGTATTCCTATGTGGCGGAGACGGATTACAACGGTCTGCAGCTGGGAGTGGGAGCCTTCAATGCCCCTACGGATCTGTACGTGAGCGGGGACAACAGAATTTTCATCATGGATGCGGGAAACGACCGGATCGTGGTGCTGAATGGGGAGTACGAGGCTGAGAAGGTAATAGACGAATTCCAGATGGACGGCGAGACTGTGAGCGTCAAGGGGGTCACCGGCATTTTTGTCCACACGGACGGGCTGATGTATCTGGCGGACAAAGCCGCAGGCAGGATACTGGTGGCGGATGAGACGGGAAAGGTGGTCCGGTGCATTACAAGACCAGAGTCTACCCTTCTTCAGGAAAATTCCACTACAACCTTTCTCCCCAGAAAGGTGCTGGTAGACAGCCGGGACATCATCTACATGCTGTCCGAAAACTCCACGCAGGGAGCCTACATGATAGACGCAGGCGGGGCGTTTCTGGGATTCTATGGAAGGAACGAGGTTCAGCTGACCTTCCGGCGGGTTTATGAGCTCGCCATGAGGCGCTTCGCCAGCGAGGAACAGCGATCCAAGATGCAGAACTTCATACCGGTGGAATTTACCAATTTTGACATAGACGGCCAGGGGTTCATCTATACGGTGACGGCCTACAGCGAGAGGCCTGAGTCCGACGACATGATCAAGAAGCTGAACCCGCTGGGCAGCAACATTTATACCGATCCCTATTACAGCTGGGGGGATATGCCGGAGGGGAATACTTACCACACGACCTATACGGACATAGCAGTGGATCAGGAGGGCTTTACCTATGCTCTGGATGCCTACTCGGGCAGGATCTTCTGGTATGACAATATGGGCAGGCAGCAGGCCATATTCGGCGGCAGCGGCGCTTATCTGGGGGCCTTTACTGCTCCGGCGGCCATTGACACTCTGGGCGGAGACGTGCTGGTGCTGGACAGTGTGAAGAACAATATCACGGTGTTCGAGCCCACCTATTTCGGAGAGCTGGTGAAGCGGGCGTTCCTGCTCTACAACGGCGGTTACTATGGGGAGAGCCGGGAGCTGTTTGAAGAGCTGGTGAAAATGGATGCCAACTATGACTGGGCTTATGTGGGTCTGGGCCGGGCCTGCTATGAGGACGGGGACTGGGAGGAGGCCAAGGAGTATTTTCGCAGCGGCGTGGCCACGGAAGCCTATTCCGAGGTAAAGGGAGACCTGCGGAACAGGAACCTGAAGGAACACTTTACGGGGATCTTTTTCGGGATCCTTCTGGGGTGCTTTGTCATCATCGTTGCCGCCAGACTGATCGGGGCATATCTGACGGAGAGGCGGAAGGCCGCTGTGGACAGAGAACTGAAATGACAGGATCAGTAAGAAGCCGGACAGCCCGAGGGAAAGGGCGCTGGGAGGGCTTTGCGGGGAACTGAGAACAGGAGGGCAGAAATGAAGAAATTAGGCTATTACAGTTCAATGAGTAAATATCGGTATCCCTTTTATATCCTGCTCCATCCTGCGGACGGATTCCGGGAGCTGAAGGTGAACAACAAGTTTTCCATGGGCTTTGCCAACGGGATCCTGGCGCTGTGGGTACTGCTGGGGATCCTGGACTGGGGCTATGTGGACTTTGATTTCAAGGTCACCGACAGACAGCTGGACGGGCAGGTCAATATTTTTCAGGTGCTGCTTACCACTGTGCTGATCTTTGCCATCAGCGTGGTGGCAAACTGGTGCTTCTGTACGCTGATGGACGGGAAAGGGAGGATGAAGGAGATATGGGTGGCAGGGGCCTATGCCCTGATGCCCTATGTGGTTCTGGGGATCGTCCGCGTGGGGCTCACCCATGGGATGGTGTCCGGCGAGGCTGTTTACCTGACTTATCTGAATGTCGTCGGAGTCGCATGGAGTGCCCTGCTGGTCTTTGTGGGGCTTATGGAGATTCATGATTACAGTGGCCCGAAGACACTGACGTCTATTTTCCTGACACTGTGCGGCGTGATGATCATTGCCTTCCTGGTGGTGCTGGTGTCGGGGCTGGCAACGCAGATTTATTCCTTTTTCGCAACGATCTACTTTGAACTGAAGCTTCGGTACCTATAGGGCGGTTGCCTGCCTGGGCAGGCGGAAAGGCAAAAAATGAACAGCAGGACAGAAAAATATGAGAAGCTGCCGCCTCGTGATGGGGAAAGAAGGCAGAAGGGTTTTAGAAAGGTGTTGGCAGTGGCAGGGCTGGCCGGGATTCTGGCAG
Source organism: uncultured bacterium (assembly GCA_947565325.1). Classification (GTDB taxonomy): domain Bacteria; phylum Bacillota; class Clostridia; order Lachnospirales; family Lachnospiraceae; genus Acetatifactor. The sequence goes on along the minus strand of CANOFQ010000101.1, from coordinate 3,073 downwards.
CGGGTTCGGCCCTGTCTGCAGGCCGGGAGGCAAGAGTGCTGGCCGCAGATGCGGGGGGCGCGCCTGCGGAAGGGGAGACACAGCTTCCGAAGCAGAAAATCGGCAGCGGCTGGGCGGCGGCCTCGGGGGAGGCTGCCGGGATGGGGTATACTTATCTTGTCATGGAAAACAGCAGGCTGGCGTTTTATACAAACGAAGACGGTAATATAGGGGTCTATGACAAGGTATCGGAGGCGTGGTTTACTTCCGTGCCCACCCAGGAAGCCCGGGACGCAGACGAAATTGCAAAGGCGGTGAATAAAGTCAATCTGGGCAGCGACTATCAGCTGACCTTTATCGACCAGAACGGGGCCACTTCGGTCAAGAACACGCTGGCGGGGGCAGTAAACGACGGAAACGTGAGACTGGAGGACACCGGGGACGGACTGAAGGTCTGGTATTACATCGACGATGCCGCAGTGACCTTCTCCGTCCTGTACCGGCTGACGGAGGACGGATTTTCAGTGACGATCCCTTTTGAAGATTTCTGGGAACACATCGAGGAAGGGAGGGTCGCAGAGGACAAGACCACAGTGTCCTACTGGGGGATCAAGGACATCAATGTGCTGCCTTATTTCGGGGCGGCAGGACTGGAAGACGAGGGTTATATGCTGATCCCGGACGGCAGCGGGGCATTGATCGAATTCAATAACCTGAAGTCCTCCTACGGCGCTTACAGACAGGACGTATATGGCAGGGATCCGGTACTGGTGCTGGACAAAAGCCTGAAAAGCGTGAAAAACGTGCTGATGCCAGTGTTCGGTATGTCCTTCGGCGATCACGGTTTTTTGGCGGTGGCGGAACAGGGCGGCGCCAGTACGGCGATAAACGCCATGAATGCCGGAACCATTACCTCTTATAATAACGTGTACATGACATTCCGCTATCGGCAGAGCATGTCTGCAAGCCGGACCGTCGCCAACGGTTACGGAGGAAACGGCGGCCTTGGCAGTACGGTTGTGGTGGATAATACCTATTCGGGCGGCTCCTACCGGCTGAGCTATCATCTTCTGGAAGCGGAGAATGCGGACTATATGGGCATGGCCAGACGTTACAGGGAGTATCTGAAAGAGCAGGGGATGGAGAAAAAGGATGCGGCGTCCGAGGCTTCCTTGTACCTGACTTTGTACGGGGGCATCGAGGACACTGCCTATTTTCTGGGAGTTCCCTATAAGAGGGTGGAAAAGCTGACTTCCTATGAGGAAGCGGAGGAGATTTTAAGGCAGCTGAAGGAAGGAGGAGCGGAGAATCTGACCGTGCGCTATACGGGCTGGCAGAAGGATGGGCTGGAGGCTTCCGTTCCCGTTAAGGTAAAGTACGAAAAGGCGCTGGGAGGAAAAGGCGGTTATCAGTCCCTCATGGAATATGCGGACAGGGAGGGAATCCGGATATTCCCGGATGTGGATTTCCTGAATTTCTACCAGAGCGGCGCTTATTCCGTCAACGGCGACGCAATTCAGGCGGCAACCCGCGACACTGCCTACCAGTATCTGTACGATCTGAATACCGGAAACAAAATGACGGAGAACAGATGGCAGATGCTGACGCCGAACTGCAGTCTGGAAGCCTTTGGCAGGCTGATGAAGCAGAAGGATAAGCTGTATACGGACAACATTTCCCTGGGGGCCGTGGGTTCCACGCTGTATTCGGATTTCACCGCCAGAAGCAATGCCATTCACAGGGACGACACCATGGCTTTATGGTCAGAGATGGTTCGGGACGCAGGGGAAAGCATGGACAGGGTCATGGTGGAGACCGGCAATATTTATGCGGCCATGTATGCGGACTGCATCGCAAACGTGACTTCCGAATCCACCGGCTTCAATCTGGCCGACGAGAGCATCCCCTTCTATCAGATCGTGATGCACGGCTACGCATCCTACGGGACGGAACCCATCAATTTGACACCGGATCCATACAGGGCGCTGCTGAAGGCTCTGGAAACGGGGAGCAATCCCGGCTTTGCCCTGATCTACAAAGATTCCAGAACGCTGGTGGATACAAGATATAATTATCTGTACAACGCAAAGTTCGAGAGCTGGGAAGATACCATGACGGCATATTATCAGGAGGCGATTCCCGTATTATCCGCAGTGGCCGGATATGAGATCACCGGATATGAGCGCATCGGCGAACGGGCTTACCGGACGGACTACGGTGCGGGCGGTTCCATATATGTGAATTACGGAAAGAAAGAGATTCAGGCGGACGGTGTTACGGTAGGAGCCGGAAGCTATGTATATCTGGAGGGAGAAAGGAGATAGGGAAATATGGCTGGCAGACGCAAAGCGAATAAAATGCGGCGGAGAGAAGCATTGACAGGCTGTGCATTCATATCCATCTGGCTGATCGGGTTCATTTTCCTGTTCCTGCGGCCGCTGGGAATGGCTTTCTATTATGCCTTCCAGAAGATGTCCATCACTGCGGACGGCATGGTGTTTGAATATATCGGTTTTGAGAATTTCATTTATAAGTTCAGGGACGATGTTTACTTTTTCAGCAGCACCGTGTGGCCGGGACTGTCGAAGTTCGTCATAGAAGTGCCTATCTGTGTGATATTCAGCCTTTTTATTGCGATCGTGCTGAATCAGAAGTTCAGGGGAAGGACTTTCGCCAGAGCGCTGTTCTTCCTGCCGGTGATCATTACCTCCGGCATTGCCATCCAGGTGCTGCGGTCTTACGGGATGGACACTTCCATGGAAACGGAGAATACCTATCTCTTTTCCAGCAACGGCGTGGCACAGATCTTAAGCTCGGCAGGGCTTCCCCATGGGATCGTGGATGTCTTCACACAGATATCGGACCGCTTGTTTGACATCGTGTGGATGTCTGGAATCCAGATTATCCTATACTTGTCGGGTCTGCAGGGGATTCCTGCGGCGGAATACGAGGCGGCGCAGATTGAGGGGGCCACGGCATGGGAGTGCTTCTGGAAGATAACCTGGGTGCGCATATCCCCTATCACCCTTGTGGTGGTGGTGTACTCATGCTTGCTCCTCTCTGCCCCTTTTAAGGGCGCTCAGTTTTCATTTGC
>CANOFQ010000100.1 GCA_947565325.1 uncultured bacterium | reverse complement strand
TTTATATATCCCTGCCCTTGCTTATATTTCAATTAAAGGAGTAAGAGAAAGTACAGTAAGAAAGTCGGAGTGTCACCACTGAAACCGAAGGAGGGGCTTATGGGAAAGAAGGACATTGTTACAAAAGATTACATGAAAGACAATGAAGTCTTTGCGGATGCCTTTAATTTCTTGGTCTATGGAGGGAAACAAGTGATAGTGCCTCAAAGGCTGCGCCCCATGGATTCTGCGCAGATGGCTCTGCCATATGGAACCAGCGGGACAGCGGCCCCCAGACAGGGATACAGAGACGGTCTGAAATACTTGGCTGCCATGACGGACGAGACAAAAGCGTATCTGATTCTGGGAACCGAACACCAGTCAAAAGTGCATTATGCCATGCCGGTACGGAATATGCTCTATGATGCCATGCAGTATGCGGCTCAGGTGGAAAAGGCGGCGCATTTCCACCGTCAGGCAAAGGACAGCCGGGGACATGGCGGAGGAGAATTCCTGAGCGGCTTTTATAAGGAGGACAGACTGATACCGGTGGTTACGCTGGTGATCTGCTTTCACGGAGAGCCATGGGACGGTCCGCTGTGTATTCATGACATGCTCTCTTCGCAGGACAAGGAAGTGCTGCCCTTTGTGGAAAATTACCGGATCCACCTGATCGAACCCTTTTCCATAAAAGAGGAGCAGCTGAGGCTGTTTCGCTCCAGTTTAAGGGAGGTGGTCACTTTTCTGAAATATTCCAAAGATCCTCTGAAGCTGGATAAGCTTGTAAAAAATAACGCCAGATTTCAGGAACTGGATTATAAGGCGGCAAGGCTCATAAAGGAATGTACGGGAGCAGAGATTGAGATCTCAGAAAGTGAGGGAAAAGCAAATATGTGCAAGGCGTTTGAAGAATGGAAAAGGATGGAACGGGAGGAAGGGATAAAAGAAGGAAAAGCAGAAGGGATAAAAGAAGGAAGAGCAGAAGGGACTTTTATGATTTTAAATGATCTCGTGAAAGAAGGCATCCTTGGAATAGAAGATGCCGCCGTGCGGGCAGGTGTCTCCGCCAGAGAATTTGACGAGAGAATGAAGAGTCTGGAGCGATGAATTTTGTCAGGGAATGTGCAAATTTTCTTATTTACAGATTCCCCAAAATGTTGTATAGTTGTGAAAGTAAGGACGCAATGGGGCGCTTTCAGCGCTGTATTGCGTCCTTTTTTAGGTTTTCGGAGGAAGATTCAGGAGCCTCCGAGAGGAAAGGAGCAAGGCATATGTTTGACGCAAAAAGGAATATTCCCCAGCCGCCGCTCTATCGGACGGAGTTCGAGCATGACAGCTGCGGCATCGGGGCATGTGTGAATATCAAGGGCTGGAAGAGCAGGGAGACGGTGGAGAACGCCCTGCGGATCGTGGAGAATCTGGAGCATAGGGCGGGGAAGGATGCGGAGGGCAGGACCGGGGACGGCGTGGGGATCCTGACCCAGATCCCCCATGAATTCTTCGTCAGGGTGACGCAGGAGCTTGGCATCCGGCTGGGAGGAGAGCGGGAGTACGGCATCGCCATGATCTTCTTCCCGCAGGAGGAGCTTCGCAGGAATCAGGCAAAGAAGATGTTCGAGATCATCGTGCAGAAGGAGGGGCTGGAATTCTTAGGCTGGCGGGAGGTTCCCATCTTTCCGCAGGTGCTGGGGAGGACGGCGGCGGAGTGCATGCCGGCCATCCTGCAGGGCTTTGTAAAAAAACCGGCAGAGGTGGAGAAGGGGCTTGCCTTTGACCGCAGGCTTTACATCGCCCGACGGCTGTTCGAGCAGTCGTCGGAGGATACCTACGTGGTGTCGTTCTCCAGCAGGACCATCGTGTACAAGGGGATGTTTCTGGTAGGACAGCTGCGGGTCTTTTTTGCGGATCTCCAGAGCAGCGACTTCACCTCCGCCATCGCCATGGTGCACTCCCGTTTTTCCACCAACACCAATCCCAGCTGGGAGCGGGCCCATCCCAACCGCCTCATGGTGCACAACGGGGAGATCAATACCATCCGGGGAAATGCGGACAAGATGCTGGCCAGAGAGGAGAACATGGAGTCCCGGTACCTGAAGGGCCAGATGCACAAGGTGCTGCCTGCCATCAGCAAGACCGGATCGGATTCCGCCATGCTGGACAATACGCTGGAGTTCCTCGTGATGAGCGGCATGGAGCTGCCCCTTGCGGTGATGATCGCCATTCCGGAGCCCTGGGCCAACGATAGGGCCATGTCTCAGGCCCGAAAGGATTTCTACCAATATTACGCCACCATGATGGAGCCATGGGACGGGCCGGCATCCATTCTTTTTTCCGACGGGGACGTGATGGGAGCAGTCTTGGACCGCAACGGCCTGCGCCCCTCCCGGTACATGATCACGGAAGACGACACCCTGATCCTCTCCTCCGAGGTTGGGGTCCTGAACATAGATCCGGCAAAGATCAAGGTGAAGGAGCGGCTGCGGCCGGGAAAGATGCTGCTGGTGGACACGGCCGCAGGCCGGGTGGTCTCCGACGAGGAGCTGAAGGAGCGGTACGCCTCCAGACAGCCCTATGGGGAATGGCTGGACAGCAATCTGGTATTCCTGAAGGATCTGGCCATTCCCAACAAGCGGGTGCCGGAATATACTTGTGAGGAGCGCCAGAGGATGCAGAAGGCCTTCGGCTACACCTATGACGAGCTGAGGACCAGTATTCTGCCCATGGCCCGGGACGGGTCGGAGGCCATTGCCGCCATGGGGGTGGATACGCCGCTGCCGGTCTTGAGCCGTAGCTACCACCCGCTGTTCCATTATTTCAAGCAGCTCTTCGCACAGGTGACCAATCCTCCCATCGACGCCATCCGGGAGGAGATCGTCACCTCCACCGCCGTCTACATCGGCACGGAGGGGAACATTCTGCAGGAGACGCCCAAGAACTGCAACGTGCTGCGGGTGAACAATCCCATTCTCACCAATACGGATCTGCTGAAGATCAAGGGTATGAAAACAGAGGGCTTTCAGGTGGAGGTGGTTCCCATCACCTATTACAAGAACACCAGCCTGGAGCGGGCCGTGGACAGACTGTTCGTGGAGGCGGACCGGGCCTTCCGGGAAGGGGCGAACATACTGGTTCTGTCGGACCGTGGCGTGGACGAGAACCATGTGCCCATTCCCTCCCTTCTGGCCGTATCCTCCCTGAACCAGTATCTGGTGCGTACCAAGAAGAGGACCAGAGTGGCGCTGATACTGGAGTCCGGTGAGCCCAGGGAGGTGCACGACTTCGCCACGCTGCTGGGGTACGGCGCCTGTGCCGTGAACCCCTATCTGGCGCAGGACAGCATCCGGGAGCTTATTGACAGCCATATGCTGGACAAGGATTACTATGCAGCTGTGGATGACTATAACAATGCGGTGTTGCACGGGATCGTGAAGATCGCCTCCAAGATGGGGATCAGTACTCTACAGTCCTATCAGGGCTCCCAGATCTTTGAGGCTGTGGGCATTGCCCCGGAGGTCATCGGCAGGTATTTCAGTAATACGGTATGCCCTGTGGGAGGCATCACCTTAAAGGATATCGAGAAGCAGGTGGATAAGCTGCATTCTCAGGCCTTTGACCCGCTGGGGCTTAAGTGCGACCTGACGCTGGACAGCCCGGGACACCACAAAATGAGGAGCGGCGGGGACAGCCATCTCTATAATCCCGCCACCATCCATATGCTGCAGGAGGCCACCAGACGGGGGGACTACGAGCTGTTTAAGCGCTACACCGCCATGGTGAACGACGAATCCCGTGTGATGAACCTCAGAGGGCTGCTGGAATTCCGGTATCCGGAAAATGAGGTGCCTCTGGAGGAGGTGGAGCCGGTGGAGGAAATCGTCACCAGATTCAAGACCGGAGCCATGTCCTACGGCTCTATCTCAAAGGAAGCCCACGAGACGCTGGCCATCGCTATGAACCGCCTTCACGGGAAGAGCAATTCCGGGGAGGGCGGAGAGGAGCCGGAGAGGCTTCTGCCCGGGGCCGACGGTCTGGACAGATGCTCCGCCATCAAGCAGGTGGCCAGCGGGCGCTTCGGTGTCACCAGCCGTTATCTGGTAAGCGCCAAGGAGATCCAGATCAAGATGGCTCAGGGTGCGAAGCCGGGGGAGGGCGGACATCTGCCGGGAGGCAAGGTGTATCCGTGGATCGCAAGGACAAGGCATTCCACGCCGGGAGTCTCCCTGATCTCCCCGCCGCCCCATCACGATATCTATTCCATCGAGGATCTGGCCCAGCTGATCTATGATCTGAAAAACGCAAACAGGGACGCACGTATCTCCGTGAAGCTGGTTTCGGAGGCAGGAGTGGGCACCGTGGCGGCAGGCGTGGCCAAGGCAGGAGCGCAGGTGGTTCTGGTTTCCGGCTATGACGGGGGCACGGGGGCGGCGCCCAGAAGCTCCATCCACAACGCAGGGCTTCCCTGGGAGCTGGGGCTGGCGGAGACCCACCAGACCCTGCTTATGAACGGCCTGCGCAGCAAGGTGCGCATCGAGACGGACGGAAAGCTCATGAGCGGAAGGGACGTGGCCATTGCGGCCATGCTGGGGGCGGAGGAGTTCGGCTTCGCCACGGCGCCGCTGGTGACGCTGGGCTGCGTGATGATGCGGGTGTGCAATCTGGACACCTGTCCGGTGGGAGTGGCCACCCAGAATCCGGAGCTTCGGAAGAACTTCCGGGGCAGGCCGGAATATGTGGAGAATTTCATGCGGTTCATAGCCCGGGAGCTGCGGGAATACATGGCGAAGCTGGGCGTCCGCAGCGTGGACGAGCTGGTGGGCCGGACGGATCTGCTGAAGGTCAGGGAGAATCTGGAGGAGGGGCTGGCAAAGGTGGATCTGAGCCGGATTCTGGAGGGCTCCTGTCTTGGGGGCACGGGGCAGGGCTGCACCTTTGACCCGGGACAGGTATATGATTTCGGACTGCAGAAGACTCTGGATGTGAAGGTGCTGCTGAAGAAGCTGGGCAGGGCCATAGAGTCCGGCGAAAAGGCGCAGCTGAAAGTGGAGGTATCCAATACGGATAGGGCCTTCGGAACCATTCTGGGCAGCGAGATCACCAGAAGGCTGGGGGACCATGTGGAGGAGGACAGCTACCGTATTCTCTGCCGGGGCGCAGGGGGACAGTCCTTCGGTGCGTTCATTCCCAAGGGACTGACGCTGGAGCTTTCCGGGGACAGCAATGATTATTTCGGCAAGGGGCTCTCCGGGGGCAAGCTGATCGTATATCCTCCGGCCCAGAGTGGCTTCGAGGCCTCGGAGAACATCATCATCGGAAACGTGGCGCTGTATGGGGCCACCGGCGGCAAGGCCTTCATAAACGGCGTGGCGGGAGAGCGTTTCTGTGTGCGCAATTCCGGGGCCGTGGCCGTGGTGGAGGGTGTGGGCGACCATGGCTGCGAATATATGACCGGAGGGCTGGTGGTGGTGCTGGGGGGCACGGGCAAGAATTTTGCCGCAGGCATGAGCGGCGGCGTGGCCTATGTGCTGGACGAGCACAATGATCTCTATAAGAGGCTGAACAAGGAGATGGTGTCCTCCAAGGAGGTGGGCTCCAAGTATGACGTGCTGGAGCTGAAGAGCATCATTCAGGAGCATGTGGATGCCACGGGCTCCGTGAAGGGGCGGCGGATCCTGGAGCATTTCGCAGAGTACCTGCCGAAATTCAAGAAGATCATACCTCATGATTATGCCAGAGTCACGGCTGCGATCCTGCAGCTGGAGGAGAAGGGGCTGAGTGCGGAGCAGGCGCAGATAGAGGCGTTTTATGCGGATCGGAGGCGGGGGCGCTGAGGGGACGGAGGCGTCTGAGGGGACGGCACGGGGGCCGGGGGCCTTGTTTCGGTCACTCCATGGCGTTCCGGGGAGCCTTGGCATCGGCGATGGGCATCATTGGATGCCCATCGCCGAAAGTCTCCCCTCCACATTCCGTGAGGTTCCTTCACAAGGCCCCCGGCCCCCGTGCCTGATATCTGCAGGCGCAAGAAAAAGAGAGAAGAAAAAGAAAGAAGTAAAAGAGAGAAAAATAAGAAAGAAGTAAAAGAAGGCGGTGGCCTTGGAGGGATGAGGGTGGGAGTCTTTTGGGGGATGCGGACATGGGCTTGTGCGAATCCTTGTTGGAGGGGCACCGAAGAGGCTAAGCTGGAATAGGAGATGTGAGATGGGAAAGCCAACGGGTTTTATGGAATATGGGCGGGAAGTGAGCAGGGAGCAGGGGCCAAAGGAGCGGATCGGGCATTTTCGGGAGTTCCATGAGCATCTGCCTCTGGAGAGGCAGCGGCTGCAGGGGGCTCGCTGTATGGAGTGCGGCGTGCCCTTCTGTCAGTCGGGGATGATGATCGGCGGCATGGCCAGCGGATGCCCCCTGCACAACCTGATTCCGGAGTGGAATGATCTGGTGTATCATGGGAACTGGGAGCAGGCCTATTATAGGCTGAAGAAGACGAACAGTTTTCCGGAGTTTACTTCTAGGGTATGTCCCGCTCTGTGTGAGGCGGCCTGCACCTGCGGGCTGAACGGGACGCCGGTGTCCACCAAGGAGAATGAATATGCCATCATAGAACATGCTTATGAGCAGGGGTATGCCAGGGCAGACCCGCCTAAGGTGCGCACGGGAAAGAAGGTGGCCGTGGTGGGCAGCGGTCCCTCCGGTCTGGCGGCGGCGGATCAGCTGAACAAGAGGGGGCATTCCGTGACGGTGTTCGAGCGCTCCGACAGGGTGGGAGGGCTTCTGATGTACGGGATCCCCAATATGAAGCTGGAGAAGGAGATCGTGGATAGGAAGCGCAGGATCATGGAGGCGGAGGGGGTGAATTTTGTCACTGGCGTGGATGTGGGCAGGGACAAGAAGGCGCAGGAGCTGCTGGAGGAGTTCGATAGAGTGGTCTTGGCCTGCGGCGCTTCGGAGCCGAGGGATATAAATGCGCCCGGAAGGGATGCACAGGGAATTTATTTTGCGGTGGATTTTCTGAAGGCGAATACGAAGAGCCTGCTGGATTCCGGCTTCGGGGACGGGAAGTATGTGGATGCAAATGGAAAGGATGTTATAGTCATAGGGGGAGGGGACACGGGGAACGACTGCGTGGGAACCGTGATCCGGCATGGGGCAAAGAGCGTGTCTCAGATCGAGATGATGCCCAAGGCGCCGGAGGAGCGGGCGGAGGACAATCCCTGGCCTCAGTGGCCCAGAGTGTGCAAGACGGACTACGGTCAGCAGGAGGCCATAGCGGTATATGGCAGGGATCCGCGTATTTACGAGACTACTGTGAAGGAGTTTCTCAAGAACGAGGAGGGATGCCTGACGGGAGTGAAGACAGTGGGACTTGCATGGAAGAAGGATCAGAAGTCGGGCCGCATGGTCATGGAGGAGGTGGAAGGCAGCCAGCGGACGCTGAGAGCGGACATGGTGCTGATCGCCGCAGGCTTTCTGGGAGCCCAGCGCTATGTGGCGGAGGCCTTCGGGGTCGAGCTGGACCAGAGGGGGAATGTGAGGACAGAGGCAGGAGCCTATGCTACAAATAAGGAAAAGGTGTTTACGGCAGGAGACATGCACAGGGGGCAGTCGCTGGTGGTCTGGGCCATCCGGGAGGGCAGGGAGGCGGCCAGAGCGGTAGACGAAAGCCTTATGGGCTATTCCAACCTGGCGGTGCAGTGAGAAGGGGGCAGGCGTAGGGCCTGCCCCCTTTGTCCTATCTTCTGTTCTCCCGCAGCCGGAACTTGCGCACGGAGAGCCGCAGTTCTTCCGCCTGCTCGTTCAGCTCCCTTGCGGAGGCGGCCGATTCCTGAGCCGTGGCGGCGTTGGTCTGCACCACGTTGGAAATCTGCTCCATGCCGGCAGTGAGCTGCTTCAGGGCCTCTGACTGCTGGATCACGGACTCGGCGATATGATCCACCATCTCCGTGGACTTCTTGGCGCTGTCCACCACCGTGGAAAGGGCATCGGTGGTGCCGGAGGCCAGAGCGGCACCGTAATCCACCACTTGGATGGAGTTTTCGATGAGCCTGGTGATGTCTTCGGCGGATTCGGCGCTCTTGTAGGCCAGATCCTGCACCTCCCCTGCCACCACGGCAAAGCTCTTGCCTGCCTCCCCTGCCCTTGCGGCCTCGATGGCGGCGTTGAGGGCCAGTATCTTGGTCTGGAAGGAGATGTCCTGGATGGTCTTGATGATGCCGCCGATCTGGTTGGAGGCGCTGGAGATATCCGCCATGGCGGCGGTAAGGGCATTCATCTTCTGGTCGCACACCTCAAGCTGTGCCGCGGCATCGGTGGAAAAGCTTCTGGCGTTTTTGGCATCCTGAGAGTTTCGCTCCACTTGTTTGGACAGCTCATGGATGCTGGAGGAGAGCTCCTCCACGGCGGATGCCTGCTCCACGGTTCCGTCGGACAAGATCTGGGCGCCGGCCGCCATGCGCTGGGATTCCTCGGAAACTCTCTCGGCGGTGAGGTTGATCCGTGACAGTGCTTTGTTCAGGGAGTCCAGAATCTGGCCCATGGCGTTTTGGATGGGAAGGAACTCCCCACGATAATCACTGCCAACGGCAAGGTTCATGTTTCCCTGAGCCATCTGGGCCAGCATGGAGTCGATGTCATGTATGTATTTCTTGAGCTCTCGCTTCGTCTCATGTATGGATTCCACCAGCATGCCGATCTCCGAGGTGTCCGACTGCAGAGCGAAGTCCGCGGACAGATTGCCCTTGGAGATTTCTCCCACTTGATTCTTCACTGCGATCACCGGGTTGATGATTTTCCATCTGGTGATGGCCATGACCAGAATCAGGAAGAGTCCCACTATGCTCATGGCGACGATCATGCGGATCTTGATGCTCTCCGCCTCCTGCTCCAGGGCGTCCACCCGGGCCAGAGTCCTATGGTTCAGTGCGTCCAGAAAATCCTCCTTCAGGGCGTTGATCTGTGCAATGGCAGTGCTGTAGTCTTCTCCGTAGACATAGGCTATGGCGTCGGCCTGATTTCCGGCCACCACCTCGTTCATGGCGTTTTCCTCCAGAGGAACCAGCTGGTTGGAAAGGGCCGACATGTCATCTATCATGGTCTGTTCTTCGGCGGTGATGCCGATCTCCTGCATGGCGGCCACGCCCTGTTCCCGGTTTTTCAATACATTGATCTCGTTCCAATAATTGTCGTAATGCTCCTGGGCCCCGGTGGCGGAAAAGGCCCGCACCTCATTGGTCAGATAGGCGGATCCGTTCATGAAGCGGTTTGCACTGTAGGTCAGGTCAAAGCGTTCCTGATTGGCCGTATGGAGCTCCTGAGTGATTCTTCCGTAGGAAAACAAAGAAAATACCATAAAAAGCAGTGACAGAATGGAGGCCCCGTTTAAAAGCAGGGTCAGGGTAGATTGATTCATTGCTCGTTTCATGTCGGTGTCCCTCCCGGTTGTGTAAGCGGCAATCCACCCCATGGTCAGAGTCGCCTGCCATATCCGGCCCGTTCACCGGATCCGGCAGTCTGCTGTTCGGATGGCCGCAGATGAAAAGCTCTGTTAAGGTTTCCTCTCTCAGTGTACATAATTTGAAATGAAAATTCAACCATATTCCGAAAATTGTATGCTTTCCTATTGATTCCCGCAGGCAATGAGTCAAGTCACCTGCGCTGACTTTATGCCGCTGCGCGCACGAGCATAAAGCCAATTTCTGATTGGCTTGCGCATGCCGCAAGGGTCAGATGCTCCGCAGCTTTCCGCATCGCAAGCCTGATACCCCGTCAGCCTGCTGCTGGGTATTTGATTTCCGTATTTAGTGAGTGCAGGCTTCTCCGGCTGCGCTCTGCGGCGGGTCATTGGTTCCCTCTATGAAGCCTGTGACCATTCTGCTGCAGATGGTTTCCATCTCTTCCGGGGCAGGCGGGGAGGGGCTGTTCAGCCATGCCTCTATGACGCCGATATAGCCGGACACGATAAAGGATTCGATGTAAGGGTAGCTTCCGGCTGCCTGCTTGGCGGCCAGAATGCTGTAGATCCGGTTCTTCACCAGATTCTTCATGCGATTGACGAAGGCCAGATCGCCGTGGCTGCCCATCATGACCTGAGCCAGATCCTTGTGGCGCTCCAAAAAGGAAAAGATTTCCCGGATGGCGGTTCTGTGGGACAGAACCCCGGATTCCGGATTCAGAGTGCGGTCCAGAATGGAATGAAACTCGCAAAAAAGCTCGTCCTCCAGCTGCGCCAGCATATCGTAGATATCGCTGTAATGCAGATAGAAGGTGCCTCTGTTGATGTCCGCCAGATCCGAAAGCTCCTTCACGGAGATGTCCTTTATGTCTTTTTCCCTCATGAGTCCGATCAGTCCCTGCTGCAGAAGGGTCTTGGTTCTGCGTACCCTGCGGTCCGGCTTGTTCTCTGAACAAATGTTTCCCGCCGGGGTATTTTTGTCTTCGCCCATTTTGTCGCCTCCGTTTCTTGTGGCTTCAATCTTGCACGCATACGCTTACACATGACTTCCTCAAACACATATCT
>CANOFQ010000099.1 GCA_947565325.1 uncultured bacterium | reverse complement strand
CTCCTGAATAGAACGGTACTCCTTTCTGGTTCTTTTTCATGTAATCGCCTCAATGTCCTTCGCACTCCCCATGACCATCACGCTCTCATCCGGCTCGAACACATGGCTGGGATGAGGCAGGGGAAAAATCTGGTTCTCCTTCTTCGTGGCCATGACGCTCACATGGTACTTGTTCCGGATGGACAGCTCCACCATGTTCTTTCCGATCCATTTCTGGGGAACGGCGATCTCATAGATTCCGATTTCCGGCGTCAGCTCCACATAGTCAAAAATGGTGTCCGCCCCGAACTTGATGGCCAGCCTCTCCGCCACCTCCCGCTCCGCATAGGACACGTAATCTGCGCCGTTCCGAAGCAGGAGCTTTTTGTGCACGTCCCTTGTGGCTCTGGCCACGATATACTTGCATCCCAGATCCTTCAGCAGCACCGTCACCTCCAGAACCGTCTGGAAATTCTCGCTGATGGCGATGACCGCCAGATCAAAGTTGTCGATGCCAAGAGACTTCATGAACCGCTCATCCGTGGCGTCTCCGATGAGAATCTGCCGGATGCTTCCCACAGCGTCGTCCGCCCGCTCCTCCCGCCATTCCACCGCAAGCACCTCGTTGCCGCCCTCCAAAAGCTTCTGGGCCATATGCCGCCCGAAGCGGCCAAGCCCGATGACTAAAACTGACTTCATACTTTTCTGTTCCTTTCCTTACACAAAGCTTCTTCCCGTTTTACTTCCTGCTGTCCCTCTTGTTTTCCTGTTTTTCTATTTTCCTATTTTATTATCTTTTTATCTTTCTATTTTCCTTATCCCACCTGCACGTTCTCCAGCGGCAGTCTGGAATTGATGGCCCTCTTGTCGGAAGAGAAAGCCAGCAGCATGGTGATGGATCCCACCCTGCCGCAGAGCATCAAAAACGCCAGCAGCAGCTTGGACACCATGCCCAGCGTGGGCGTGATGCCCAAGGTCAGCCCCACCGTGGCCATGGCGGAGACGGTCTCAAAGAGAACCGTCAGAAAGGGCAGCCCCTCTATGGCCGAGATGATCACGCTGACCCCCGCCGTCAGCAGCAGATAGGTCATGAACACGCAGGCCGCCGTCCGGGTAATGCCCTCGTTCATCCTGCGCCCGAACATCTCTATGTTCTTCTTCCTGCCAAAGGTTGCAAAAATGCTGATGCACAGCACCCAAAAGGTGGTGGTCTTGATGCCCCCTGCCGTGGAGCCCGTGGAGCCGCCGATGAACATCAGGCATATCATCACGAACTGGGCCCCCTCCGTCATGGCCGCCAGATCCACGGTATTGAAGCCGGCCGTCCGCAGGGAGACCGACTGGAAGAGACTGGCGTGGATCCGCTCCCCGACAGACAGTCCCTCATAGAGGCTGCCGTTCCACTCCAGAACCGCCAGCACCAGCGCTCCTGCCGCCACCAGCCCGAAGCTGATGGCCAGCACCATCTTGCTCTGGAGCCGAAACCGCCGGAACCGAAACCGATGCTCTATCACGTCATGCCACACGAAGAAGCCCAGGCCTCCCAAAAAGATCAGAAGCATGATCACCGTACCTACGTACCAGTCTCCGCCGGATCCCGTCAGAGAAGAAAACTCCCCCGTGGTTCCCCCCATCAGGTCAAAGCCCCCGTTGCAGAACGCCGAGACGGAGTGAAAAAAAGAAAAAAAGATCCCCTTTGCCAGCCCGAACCGGGGCACAAAGGAAAAGGCAAGCAGCACGGCTCCCACCAGCTCCACGGCCAGCGTCCCCATGGCGATGAACTTCGTCATTCTCACGATGCCCCCGATCTGAGGGGCCGATATGGAGTTCTGCATCAAAGACCGCTGACTCAATGTGATCTTTTTCTTGGCGAAGACCATAACCAGAATGGCCACCGTCACGAATCCGATCCCTCCTACCTGAATCAGGGCAAGAATCACCAGCTGGCCAAAGAGCGTCCAATGGGTATACGTGTCATACCGCACCAGCCCGGTGACGCAGGTGGCAGACGTAGCCGTAAAAAAGCAGTCGGAAACAGGCGTGCTCCCTGCCCCCGCCGTGGCGCAGGGAAGGGCCAGCAGCAAAGTGCCGATTAATATAATGGCCAGATAGCCTCCCAGAATCAGCTTCATGGGGGAGCTGCTCTGCAGCAGGCGAAGCTTTAATTTTACCTTTTTGAACATAATGTTCTTCCTATTCCTCACATCTTCCTGCAGATTCCCCTCCGGTGCGGCGGCCGTGCCCCTGAACCCACAATGGCACAATCTTGCAAATATCCGCCCCGCCCGCCGAGAAAAAACTGCCCGAAACAATAGGGGGCCGCTTCCGCAGCCCCTTGTGAAACTTTCATGATTCCTGTTTCAAAGCTTAATACTCCTTGGCTTCCTCTTCCCCGGTCAGCACCCGGATGGCTCCCTGGGCCAGCGCCAGCAGCTCGTCCTCCCCGGGATACACGGTGAAGGGCGCAATCCACTCCGCCCTCTCCTTCAGTGCGGCCACCACGTCTGCGCCGTAGGCGATGCCCCCGGTGACGATGATCCGATCCACCTTGCCGTTCAGCACGCAGGCCATGGAGCCGATATCCTTGGACACCTGAAGCAAAAACGCCTGCTTGGCCTCCGCTGCCCTTTCGTCGCCCTCATTGGCCATCTTTGTGACCTCACGCATGTCGTTGGTGCCCAGGTAGGCGTTAAAGCCGCCCTTTCCCACCACCTTGCCGTATACTTCCTTCTCCGAGTATTTCCCGGAAAAACACATTTTAATCAGTGCGCCGCTGGGCACGCCGCCCGCACGCTCCGGAGAGAACGCCCCGTCCCCGTCAAGGGCGTTGAACACGTCAACCACTCTGCCGTTCTCATGGGCGCCCACGGACACGCCGCCTCCCATGTGAACCACGATGAGACGCAGGGACTCATAGGGCTTTCCGATCTCCTTGGCGTACCTCTTGGCCACCGCCTTCTGGTTCAGGGCATGGAAGATGCTCACTCTGGGCAGCTCCGGCACGCCGGAATACCTTGCGACGGGCATCAGCTCGTCCACCACCACGGGATCCACGATGTAGGAGGGAACCCCTATGGAATCCCCGATCTCTCTGGCCAGTATGCCGCCCAGATTGGAGGCGTGCTGCCCCTGCACTCCCTTCTTCAGATCCTCCAGAAGGGCGTCCGTCACGGCGTAGGTACCCCCGGGAATGGGCTTGAGCATGCCGCCCCGCCCCACCACCACGTTCAGGGACTTCAGCTCAAAATTCTTGGACTCCAGCAGATCCGTGATGATCTTCTTGCGGAAATCCTTCTGATCCACGATGGTAGCATACCGGGAAATCTCCTCCGTGGAATGCCGCAGGGTCTCCTCGAACAAAAGGTTCTCATCCTCGAACACGCCGATCTTGGTGGAGGTGGAACCGGGATTGATAATCAGACTTTTAATGGACATTTCGTTTTCCTCCCCTCGCTTTTTCTTTCACTCTGCTCTCCTGCTTTTCTTTATCCGGCAAATATTCTTGATCCGTTATTTCTCTAGCGGCCGCTCTTCTTCATTTCCTCTGCCACCACTGCCGCAAGCGCGATGGAATTCACCTTGGTCTCGAAGGTGTCGGAGCGGCTGGTGAGAATCACGGGAACCTTGGTGCCGGTAAGGATGCAGCCGTTCTTCACCTTCACCATATGTACAATAGCCTTATATACCAGATTGCCCGCATGAATGTCCGGGAAGAGCAGCACGTCCGCATCCCCCTGAATCTTTCTATGGGTTGCGCCCTTATGCTTGGCCGCCTCCGGGTCGATGGCAAGGTCAAGGGAAAGAGGGCCGTCCACCACGCATCCGGGAATCTGCCCCTCCTCGCACAGCTTCGTCAGCTCCGCCGCCTCTACGGTGACGGGCATCTTGGGATTCACCACCTCCACCGCCGCAAGGGGTGCCACCTTGGGATTTTCCACCCCGCAGGCGTTGCACACGGGAACGGTGTTCTTTATGATATTAATCTTATCTTCAAGA
Organism: uncultured bacterium; assembly: GCA_947565325.1. Classification (GTDB taxonomy): domain Bacteria; phylum Bacillota; class Clostridia; order Lachnospirales; family Lachnospiraceae; genus Acetatifactor. The sequence goes on along the minus strand of CANOFQ010000099.1, from coordinate 6,525 downwards.
GTGGGGTATGGCATGAACGCCACGTCCGTCAGGAACAGCAGTCTGTCGATGCCGGGAATCTCGAACACGGCCACATGGGAAAGGGGATTGCCCGTGCGCAGGCCCACTTCCTTGTCCAGCACGCTCTTCAGGAAATCCTTGGTGTCGATCAGGCCCTTCATGTACATGTCGGCCCTGCCGTCATGGGCGAGCTTCACTGCCTTCAGGGACGCCTGAATCATATCCGGCTCGTCAATGATCTCATATCCTGCCAGATCCATGCCTATGGAATCCGCCACCTCCCTGATCTTCGCCTCGTCACCCACCAGAATGGCATCGGCAATGTTTTTCTCCTTTGCCGCCTTCACGGCCTCAAGCACCGCAGAATCCTGAGCGACGGACACAGCCACGGTCTTCTTGCCGCACTTTTGAACCTTCGCCACCACTTCGTCAAAACCTTGTTTCATTTTATGATTTCTTCCTTTCCGTCCCTTCGGGGCTCCATTTCTTTCCATTGTCAAAATAATAACACACCGATCTGCAAAATGCAATAGGATTTGCCGCCTTGTCACCGTCTGTGCCGGGGCTCAGGCACAGTCTCAGAAAGAGGCCCTTGGGCAGCGGACCTTTCCGTAGCGGGGCCTTGCAAGGCGAAACGGCAAGATTGTCAGAAGAGGATTGTCAGAAGAGTCTTCTGATGCCGCAGAACACAAAGAAGCCTTTGGTTCTGTACCGGATCTGGTCAAAACCAAGGCCTCCTTGTCGGAAAGCATTTTCAGGGCTTCCTTCCTTTCTTTCTCCTGCGCCTTCCTGTCAGCACCGCAGCCAATACCGCAGCGCCCAAGGCTCCTGCAGCAATACATGCCGGCGCCGCCCATTCCCTGCCGGAGCTTTCGGGAACGGTCATCCGGAAAGTCCCCGGAACCTCCATGGAAAATTCCAGATAGCTACCCACTCTTTCCCAGGCCGTCTGCCGAAAAACGCCGTCCTGCCAGACTTCCACCCCGGCATCCGCCTCGGTACAGAGCGCCCTGACTGTTACTGCGCCATTATAATTCTCCGCTTCCGTTCCGTCCTCGTCCACAAGCACCACGGAGAGCATCGTCCCGTCTCCCTCCTGCGCCAGCACCAGCCGGTTCTCCGGCAGAAACCTTCCCTGCACCAGCACCAGTGTCCTGCCCGCCTCGTCCCTCTGTTCGCTGGCCAGAGATGTAATCCATTTCTCATACCGGGCCTCCAGCACCTTATTCCCTGTGATATATCCATAGTCGAATTCCGGCCAGACTCCGTAATACCCTTCTTTTTCCGGCACCTCGGGAATCTGCTCCCTGTCCAGCGCCTCCCCGTATCCGCAGCGGAAGGCCGCCAGCTCCCTGCCCTCTGCCTGAAAGCTCACGGTGAACTCCGAAAAGGCCCCCGGAATGCCCTGCAGACTACAGAACTCCTCATACTCCAGAGGCGTGGCCCCGCCCTCATAGCCTATGGAATCCACTCCCGGCACATTGCCCCTGACATAATAGTTTCCGAACAGAATCCCTTCTTCCTCCAGCTTCCCTGCTACGGTTCCTGCGCACTCCCCCGAATGCTCCAGCTCAGGATAGGCATAGCTGTAGAAGACGTCGCAGCCGCTGCCCACAATGCCGCCCACATAATCCTTTCCCGAAAGCTCCCCCATAGAAGAACAGCTCCTGACACAGTAGCCAGACACCCCTGCGATGCCGCCCACATAGCTGCCTCCGGTGCTTTTCACTGCGCCGTAGGATTCGCAGGACACCACGGCACCATGGTCGGCCTTTCCCACAATGCCGCCCACATAATCCTTCTTGCCCGTCACGTCTCCCAGATTGCGGCTCTCCCGTATCACCGCCTTCACGGTCTGCTCGATGTTGAAGCTTTCCGTTCCGCTTACTGTAATGTCATCCTCCGGATCGAAATCCACCTCCGTGGCCACCTGCCCCACGATGCCCCCCACATTGGTATCCGCTTCTATGGCCCCTTTATTCACACTGAGGGTAATCTTTCCCTGCTGGAAGGAGGAAGTGTCATAGTAAGCCTCGGCCCCCAGATTCTCCAGGTCTCCGCCTGCCGCCTCGTCGGAGTGATCCTCCACCGTGATCCCCTCATACCGGAACAGATCGTCCCGAAGCTCATTGACGGAGCGGCGCAGCGTCCTGGCCTGCGCTATGAGGGCATCCACGTTTGCAGAATTATGATCGCTTCCCTCCTCCAGCACGTCCGCCAGACGCTCCAGCCTATCCCCTGCGGCATCCATCTCCCTGTTCAGGATCTCCAGATTGTCGTTGATGCCGCCGCTCCTATCGTTGGTGGCGCCGGTCATGTTGCCCAGATGGCCGCTGACGCCCTCCCCGAACCTTCTCAGGGCCGCCAGATAGCTCTCAAGATCCACCCTGGGATCCAGCTCCTCCCAAGGGTCATCGGGCAGAACAATGTCTCCGCCGCTGACGGAGAAATGGGGCCCGTCAGCACCATTCTGACCGGTATCGCTTTGATCGGCATCATTTTTGTCGCGGTCTGCCTCCGCCTGATCCTCCCACTCCTGATTCAGTCTGTTTAAATCATTGCCGATTCCCGTCAGCTCCTGATTATAGATATACCAGAGGTCGTTTGCGGTGCCCGTCAGGCTTCCGGCAGCATCGGACGCATTTCTCACATGGGTCACCGTCTCACGGGCCAGAGCCTGCGTCTGGTCCCCATAGCCTTCCAGATCCTCTTGGGCGGCCTCCAGCAGATCAAAAAAGACGCCCGCCTCCTTGTCTATCTCCCCCAGCTTGTCATTGAGATACTGGATCTCCAGAAAGGGCTCCATCTGACCCGCAATGCCGCCCACGTCCTTTCTGCCCAGAACGTGCCCCGTATTGGTGCAGTTCTGCAGATAGCCCTGATGAAGCCTGCCAACGATGCCGCCGGTATTGTACCCTACATGCTGGTAGCCCACGGTTCCCGAATTGGAGCAGTAATAGATCTTTCCCTGAGAATAGCCTGCGATGCCCCCCGTGTCCGTGTGGACAGCCACCTTGTCCAAGTTCTCCCGCTCCTCCAGCTCCTCCAGAGTGATGTCTTCAATACCGTATGCCACCTCCACGCTGTGGGTATTGACGCTGCCTGAGTTGGCGCAGTTGTTCAGCGTCCCCTTGTTGCTGCCGCAGATTCCGCCCGTACAGTGGTCTCCGGTCACCACAGCGGCGCTGCTGCAGCCCCTGATCTCGCCAGAGCTCTCGTTTACGCCTGCAAGGCCTCCTACCCTATCTGCTCCCGCCACGGTGCCGGACACGGCACAGTTCAGGATTTTCCCGTAGTTGACTCCCGCCAGAAGCCCTGCCTGACTGGCGCTGCCCCCGGGCTCCACCCTGCCGGAAACATTCAGGTCACGCACCACTCCTCCGGCCTGCACATAGCGAAACATCCCCACGGAGGAGCCTGCCCATGTGATCTCCAGCCCGGAGACCCTATGCCCGCCCCCGTCGAAGATGCCCCCGAAGCTGGGAATCATCAGGCCTCCCTCCTGAAGCACAATGTCCTTTTCCAGCTTCACGTATTTGTCCTTGGACCATGAGTCCAGCTCGCATTCCTCCGCCACCCTGCGAAGCTCCTCCTCTGTGGAGACGGCGACCACGGTATATTCGGATTCCGCCCTGGGTGCCTCTTCTGCCTTCTCCCCCGACAGATATTGTCCGTAGGTAACCGAATCTGCGGACGCTAAGAGCCCGTCTCCCAGAACAAGCATTCCGGACAAGGCCAGAGACAGCCCCGCCATCCAATTCATTCTACGCTTTTTCATGTCCCGTGCCCTCCTATTCCTCTTCTCCGGTGGATTTCTTTTTTCCCCGTGCCCTTTTCGCAGGATGCTTCCTTCTACCCGTATTCCTCCCGCCTTCTGCAGGGCTTTCCGATGCGTCCGTGCTCTTTCCGCCCTCTGCGGGAACCTCCCTTGCGTCCGTGCTCTTTCCGCCTTCTGCGGGAACCTCCCTTGCGTCCGCCCACTTTTCTCCTTCTGCCAAGCTTTCCGGCTTCTCCTCCGTCCTATTCTCCGGCGATTCCTTTACCTCGTCCTCCGCAGGCGCCAATGCGGGCAGAAAGCCCTCCAGCTGCTCCACCCTGTCCTTGGCCCGCACCACCGCACCCATCTCTCCGTCTATGACTCCGTTGAATTCGCCCTCCACAATGCCGTTCACATAGCCCTTGATATGCCCCGACATGCGGATCCGGCCTCCTGAAGGAAGGGGCTTGATGGTTTCCCGCTTAAGAGTAAAGGCTGTTTTTTCTATAATAATGTCACCCACAAGAAGCGTCTGGGGCAGCGCCAGCAGCACCAGCCCTATGGAGGTCAGCGTCCCCCGCCCCAGCGCCAGCCCGATGGCCGCCACCACTGCATTGGTGGACACATTGCTGATAATGAACCCGGCAGCCACCAGCATGGAGCCGCTGGTAACGATGGTGGGGAAGGCCTGATTCAAGGTCTCCACAATGGCCTCTTTGATAGGCATATAGGTCTTTAAATCCATATATCGACTTGTTATTACAATTGCATAATCTATTGTTGCGCCCATCTGGATGGCGGACACCACCAGATATCCCAGGAAGTACACCGCCTCCCCCGTCAGGTACGGCAGGGAGAAGTTCATCCAGATACTGCCCTGAATGGTCACCACCAGCAGCACCGGCAGGCCTGCGGACTGAAAGGTGAAAAGCAGGATCACCATGACGAACAGCGCCGTCAGAATGGTTATAATATTGTTGTCCATCACAAAGGACTCGCTCAGATCCTTGTTGCTTGTAGAATTTCCCACCAGATAGATATCCTCATAATCATAATATCCGGCCACGGTGCTGCGGATCCGCTCCAGCGCCTCATAGGTCTCCTGTCCCTCCAGAGGGACGGACAGCTCCAGCACGAAACGGCTGCAGCGCTCTCCCAGGAGCTGATCCCTCGCTATGCTGATCTGGGAGTAGGCATCTGTCAGAGTCTCCTCCAGATCATCCTCCAGCGTGATGTTTCCCTTCTCCTTCTGGTCATAGATAAATAGGAACATATCTATCAGCGGCACCTCGTAGTCACTGATCCCCCCCAGAATCGCCCCGTAATTGCTCTGATCCACCGCATAGGCGGAATAGAGAAGATTCGCCACCTCCACGTCCAGATCGATGAGCTCTGCGAACTCTCTGGGGGTGAGCAGCCCCGTGAGAATATATCCGTCCATGGCCTCGATATTTGCCAGCCCCATGCAGGAGTTCACCTCGGGCATCCGCTCCAGCTCCCGCAGCACTCTGGCCTCCCTCTCATAGTCCCCGTTGGGCACGAGCACCGCCAGCTGGTTCACGGTTCCGAATTCCCGGTTCACCATGGTCACCGAGAACTTATTTTCGCTCATGGACTTTGACTCCAGTGTATTCACGTCATAGACATAATCCGCCTTTCCTGAAAGAACAGCGCCGGCTATGACCACCATCACCAGAAGGGGCGGCAGCACATATCTGGTATGTACACAGAATTTCCCCACCGCCGTAATATTGGGCACGAAGCTCTTGTGGTGGGAATGATCGATGGCGCGGGCAAAGGTCAGAAGCAGCCCCGGCATCAGAAAGAACACCGACACCAGGCTCATCAATATGGCCTTCGCCAGCACGATGCCCATGTCATAGCCGATGCGAAACTGCATGAACATCATGGCCACCATGCCGGACACAGTGGTCAGGGAGCTGGAGGAAATCTCCGGAATGGCCTTGCTCAGGGCCACGATCACCGCCTCTCTGGCATCCTTGTCCTCATGCTCCTCCATGAAACGGTGACAGAGGATAATGGCATAGTCCACCGCCAGAGCCAGCTGCAGCACCACCGCTATGGAATCCGTGACAAAGCTGATGGTGCCGAACCAATAGTTGGTTCCCTTGTTCAGAATTGCGGCCACGATGAAGGTCATGAGGAACACGGGGATCTCCGCATAGGTGGTGGAGGTGAAAAGCAGCACCGCCACGATGACCACGCCTGCCAGCAGCAGAATCACGATCATGTCATTGGCCAGATCCGACGCATCCCTCTCCTCCTGACCAATGTCGGACGAATAGTATACATCATATCCCGACAGCGCCTCCAGCACCTGATTCAGATGCTCCAGCGAGGCCTCGTCCCCTGCCTCCCCGTCAAAAGTAATCTTGAACAGCGCTTCCATGTCATGGTAATAGTCCTCCGTGTCGTCGAAATCCAGCATGCTGACCCCGTCCATCTCCTCAATGCGCCGAGAAAGCTCCTCCGCCTCCTCATAGGTCACGTTGCAGACCATAATGCGGGCGGTGCCGTAGGTGACGAACTGTTCTTCCATCAGATCCAGCCCCTGTCTGGTCTCCGTAGTGTCCGGCAGGTAGGAAGTCAGATCGTTGTTCACCTTTACCCGGTTCATGGAGACAACACTGTACAAAATCAATAGGATAAAAACCAGATAAAATCCCTTCCTTTTGTCCACTATGAGAGTGGAGAGCTTCATCATGAAGGATTCGTCCTTCTTTTCCTTTTCCATCTCGCTTGCCTTC
>CANOFQ010000098.1 GCA_947565325.1 uncultured bacterium | reverse complement strand
TAGAACGAAGGCCTCCGACGCCTTTAATGCAGGTTCGATTCCTGTCGGATGCACTGTACATCACCTTGTTTTTTTTACAGATTTATAGGCTGTGGCAGGATTCTGAAAGGAAGGGTCAGGTATGCAGAAGAACAGAATGACAGTTATACGTGATTATATAGTAAGAAATTCGAAGTTCGTGTTTCCGGTCATCGTGATCGCCGTGGTTGCGGTGACGGTGTCCGTTGCGCTGAATGCGGGCAATGCCAAGGCGGAGCCGGCAGAGTTCTCGGATCCTGTGGAGTCCTCGGGCTCCGGGGAGCCGGGGCTGCCGCTGGAAGATACGGCGTCGGCGGAGGAGGGGGTGGCGCAGCTCCGGGCACTGAACGGGGATGTTCCCCTGACGGTCAACGAGGACGAGAAGATCCAGGAGATCGTGATCGCTTATTATAATGCCAAGGTGAACGGGGACAGCGAGACGCTGAGGGGCCTCTATGATGAAGTGTCGGAAAGGGACATGCTTGACTATCTGGAGACGGCGAAGTATCTGAGCTATATTCCTGCACTGGAGATCTATACCAAGCCCGGGCTGGGAGAGGGAGACACCATTGTCTATGTGTATTATAGGCTCTGCTTTGTGAACCATGAGAGTGAGGAGGTTCCCGGATGGCAGACATTCTATGTGTGCACCGGCGAGGACGGGGCGCTGTATTTCAAGAGCGGCGAGAACATCACGGAGGAGGAAGCGGAATATATCACAAGTGTGTCAGGACAAGATGATGTGATCGAAGTCAATAACCGGGTATCGGTGGAATACAATGACCTGATGGAGGTTCATCCCGAGATGCTCAACTACATGGCCGAGCTGAAGTCCCAGATCAAGATGGCGGTAGGCGTGGCTCTGGCAAAGCAGAATGCGGATGCTTCTCAGGGATCCGAGGGAGAACAGGGAGAACCGGAAGGGGGAGAGGAGAACCCCGCAGGGGAGTCTGCTTCTGAGCCGCAGGCACCTGTGCCCGCCGGCCCTCAGTATGCCACGTCCAATACCACTGTGAATGTCAGATGCTCCGACAGCGAGCAGGCAGACAAACTGGGCAAGGTGTCCGGAGGTACCAGGCTGGAGGTGCAGGAGGTTCTGATCAACGGATGGACCAAGGTGGTCTTCGAGGGGAAGGACGGCTATATCAAGTCCGAGTTTCTGACCATGGAGGAGAATACGGAGGGGCTGGAGGTGATCGGCACCGTCACGGCCACTGCGAACATCAATGTCCGCACTGCTGCCACGCAGGATTCCGCCAGTCTGGGCGTTCTGGCAGGAGGCTCGTCACTGGAGCTTTTTGCCGACGAAGGGGAATGGTGCAAGGTCAGGTACGAGGGACGGATCGGCTACGTGAAGTCCGAGTACGTGACGAAGCAGTAAAGCGGGTTTTGCCTTATCTTAAATAGGAACGGTATAAAATCAGGTATAAACGGAAAGCCTTTTACAGAGCCATCGGCTCTGTAAAAGGCTTTTTTATGTGTGGGCAGCCAGGTGAAGCGCCTCTTCAGGCTCATCTGGGGCGCAGCGGAAGCGCAGGAGGCTCAGGCCGGCAGAATGCTTTTAAGGCTCAGCAGAAGGAGGCAGATATGTTATCGGAGGAAATCGCAGTTTACAGGGAGATTCAGCGGAATACGGACATGGCCATGAAGGCCATCGACACAATTGCGCCCAAGGTGTATGACGATAGCTTTGCATTGCAGATATCAAAGCAGTCCATAAAGTACTCAGAGCTTTACAATGAGGCATCCAGAGAGCTCATAGCGGCAAAGGAAGGAAGTTATCAGGGCAGCGCCCTGTCTGAGGTGATGCTGAAGACGGGAATCCATTGCAACACCATGCTGAACACCAGCACGGGGCATCTTGCGGAGATGATGATCAAGGGGAGCAATAACGGGATTCTGGAGATGGAGAAGGTGCTGAAGCACAACGAGAGGGCAGGAGAGCGCCCTACGGCCCTTGCAAAACAGCTTATCGATCTCGAGGAGCGGAACATAGCAAGGCTGAAGGACTATCTGTGACGAGGGCAGGAAGAGACATTTTCCCGGGAAGCTTGTGCAGATTGTCTAATTATGGTCAGAAAACTTTTTTGATTTAGTGCATTAAAGTATTTGAGAAATTGGAAAGATTAGGTTATAATGTTCTATGGACGAGAATGGTTAAAAGACTCGGTGCCATACTAAACAAGGAGGGCATTATAATGTCATACGTTGATGAGGTATTTGATCTGGTGGTCGCAAAGAATCCGGCGCAGCCTGAGTTCCATCAGGCGGTGAAGGAGGTTCTGGAGTCTCTTCGTGTAGTGATTGAGGCGAATGAGGAGAAGTATCGCAGGGACGCTCTGCTGGAGAGGCTTGTGACTCCTGAAAGGCAGCTTCTTTTCCGTGTTCCGTGGGTAGACGATAAGGGACAGGTACAGGTGAACAACGGCTTCCGCGTGCAGTTCAACTCTGCCATCGGGCCCTACAAGGGAGGCCTGAGGCTCCATCCCAGCGTGAATCTGGGCATCATAAAGTTCCTTGGCTTTGAACAGATCTTCAAGAATTCCCTGACGGGCCTTCCCATCGGCGGCGGCAAGGGCGGATCGGATTTTGATCCCAAGGGCAAGTCCGACAGAGAGGTCATGGCATTCTGCCAGAGCTTCATCACGGAGCTGTATAAATATATCGGGGCTGATACGGACGTGCCCGCCGGGGATATCGGTACGGGTGCAAGGGAGATCGGCTATATGTACGGCCAGTACAAGAGGCTGACCGGACTCTATGAGGGCGTGTTGACCGGAAAGGGGCTTTCCTACGGCGGCTCTCTGGCAAGAACCGAGGCGACGGGCTACGGCCTGCTGTATCTGACCGAGGAGATGCTTAAGTGCAACGGCAAGGACATAAAAGGAAAGACCATCGCAGTGTCCGGAGCAGGAAACGTGGCCATCTATGCCATCCAGAAGGCATGGCAGCTGGGCGGGAAGCCGGTGACATGTTCTGATTCCACGGGCTGGATTTATGATTCGGAGGGAATCGACGTGGCGCTTCTGAAGGAAGTGAAGGAGGTCAGGAGGGCAAGGCTCACGGAGTATGCGGCGGCAAGGTCCAGCGCCCGGTACCATGAGTGCGGCGAGGGAAGCAATGTCTGGACAGTGAAGTGTGACATCGCTCTTCCCTGTGCGACCCAGAACGAGCTGCATCTGGAGGATGCGAAGACGCTGGTGGCCAACGGATGCTTTGCGGTGGCGGAGGGCGCCAATATGCCCACTACCATGGAGGCAACAGAGTATCTGCAGGGCAGCGGCGTGCTGTTCTGCCCCGGAAAGGCTTCCAATGCAGGCGGCGTGGCAACATCCGCTCTTGAGATGAGCCAGAACAGCGAGCGGCTGAGCTGGACCTTCGAGGAGGTGGATTCCAAGCTGAAGGGAATCATGGTGAACATTTTCCATAACCTTGACGATGCCGCAAAGAAATACGGCATGGAGGGCAACTATGTGGCCGGAGCCAATATCGCAGGCTTCCTGAAGGTGGCGGAGGCCATGACGGCGCAGGGTGTCGTATAAGTCCGAAGCCGGCATAGACCTGAGCATATATCCCAAGGCCAGCGCAGTCGTGAACTTGTGCCAGAAACGGCTGAAATAGGGGCTGCTTTCAGCTGGCAGGGCGAACAAAGGGCAGGACATAAAAAGGGCCGGACACCGATGATGAGAATCACCGGCGTTCCGGTCCTTTTTGGCATTCCTGCCCGATAATCGCATTAAAGCATGGTGCAGCTGCGGTCAGCGGTTTTCGCTTACGATCTCCAGAATTCTCTGCATATCGGCGATGAGTCCCCTGGAATAGGTCTCTGCCTCCTTGTAGATCTGTTCTGCCTCTGTGGCCTTGCCGTTGTTGATGGCCCGGATCACGGATTCGCCGAATTTGTGGAATTTCTGGTGCTTCGGACCGAGTCCCTCCCACAGCTGCCTCACGCCGGGGATGTCCGGGGTCATGGCATAATAGAAATGTCCGAAGCCGCATTTGGAGGAATCCAGCTGCAGCGGCGTGACGGTGTGGGTATATGCCATTTTCTTCAGGTTGTTCAGCCATGCATGATGAGAGGATATGGCGGTGTTCATGTACTGGGCAAATTCCTTGTTCTCCAGATGGAAGAAGGCATCCTTGGACATGTCCCCCATCTGCTTCACTGTGTCGTCCAGCGTCTTTTCGATTTCCACCACCGGTTTCGCCGCGTCTCTCAGATCCTCGCTCACCTGATTCATGAAGTCCGAGCTTTCCCGGAGCTGGTTCTGCATCTCGGCCATGGAACTGCTGATCTCCTCGCTGACAGCGGCCATGGAGCTCACGGAATCGTTGATGTTTGAGACAAACTGCTGGCTCTCGGCGTTCAGCTCCCAGACATTCTTTATCTTGTCCGTCATGGAGAGCAGTGAGCTGATAGTGTTGGCAGAGCTCTGGACGCTCTTCTGGGACGCCGTCTTCATGTTTTCCACGAAATCGCTCATGTTCTTGGTCATCCGCTGGGTCTCTTCCGAGAGCTCCCGGATCTCGCTGGCGACCACGGAGAAGCCTTTGCCCACTTCCCCCACTCTTGCGGCCTCCACGGAGGCGTTCAGCGCCAGCAGATTGGTCTGGAGAGAGATGGAGTCGATCTCGGAGATGACATTGTTCATATGGTTGATGATGGCCACCAGCTCATCCATATCCTGCTGCATCTCCCGAGAGATGGCCATGGTCTGTTCGGAGAGCTCCTTAATGGCGGTCAGCTCGTTTTGCCCTGCCACGATTTTCCGGTAAACCTCGTCGGTTTCTCCGGAGACCCTGACAATGGTATCGGTCAATTCCTCCTGAGGATTGCCGCTTCCGGCAGTGGCGCCGAAGATGGTTTCGGTGGCATTCGTGACTTTGGTGGAGATGTCCGCGATCTTTTCTGTCTGGTGCTGCATGTTCAGATCCAGAGAGCTGATCTGCATGACGGCCTTGATGTTCTTCTCGAAGACCTCGGCAAACTGTTTCCTTCCGCTCAGAAGCCTCCTATAGATTCCGTCCAGTTCCGGATCCCTGGAGTAGTCCGATTCCTGTAGTTTTGAGACAGCCTTCATAAGTACGTTGTGCTTCTTGTTAAAAGCCATGTAAATACCCTCTTCCCTTTCTTTAGAATCAACTGTACTGTATATTATTATCATACGTTATTTTAAAGTTTTTGCAAGGGTTTTATGGCAAAAGGCTAAAAAAGGATGAAAATACTTTTGGAAAGGATAATAAGCATATGGATAAAATGGCCTGAATGTGATATAGTTCTTTTTAGATGCGTCCAGACGGAAGAAAAATAAGGGACAGGAAGTATGGAACGGGAGAACAGGACGCAGGGGATGGGATGCAAGGAAATGGGGACATGAGAAACAGGACGCAGAGGACAGCATGTGAAGAATAGGACGCAGGAAACGTGAGGCAGGAGACAGGACACAGGGAGTATGGGAGCGAAGAGATATTATGCGGTCAGGGAGGGGAAGACAAGAGGGATTTTCGGTACGTGGGAGGAATGCAGGGCCTCCGTGGAAGGATATCCCGGTGCGGAATACAAAGGCTTTGTCCGGCAGGAGGAGGCGGAAGGCTACCTGAGGGGCGAGCTTATGGAATCCCGGAACAATGAGGCAGGAAGGAGCGGGTCTTCTACAGAGGGACAGGAGGCCGGAGGAGACTCGGGCGGGAAGCCTGCTGCAGGGCAGGCTCCGCCGCAGGAACGGCCGTTGCCGGGGACGCTGCTTGCCTATGTGGACGGCAGCTACGACGACTCGCTGAAGAAGTATGCTTTTGGGTGCGTCTTCATTCTGCCGGAGGGAACCGTCCGCACGGCCTACGGGAACGGAGAGAAGGAGGAGGCCCTGAGGCACAGGAATGTGTCGGGAGAGATGCTGGGGGCCATGTATGCGGTGAGAACGGCTATGGCCAGCGGATTCGGCAGGGTGGAGCTCCGCTATGACTATGAGGGGATCGAGAAGTGGGTCACCGGCCAATGGCGTTCAAAGACGGAGCTGACGGGGCTATATGCCAGATCCATGAGACAATGGGGGGAGAGAATAGGAATCTGCTTTACCAAGGTGCCGGCCCATTCCGATATATATTATAACGAGATGGCAGACAGGCTGGCAAAGAAGGGCCTGCGGGAGGGGCAGGGGACTCCTAGGATCAGGAATCTTGCGGAGAGCTGCGAAACAGAGTGAGGGGAAGAACCGGAGTGAAGCGATGGAGAAGATGAGACTGAACAAATATCTTGCCCACTGCGGCGTCTGCTCCAGGAGAGATGCGGACAGACTGATAGCGGAGGGAAAGGTGACGGTAAACGGCAGGACTGCGGAGCCGGGCAGTCAGGCGGGCGAGGAGGACGAAGTCATGGTGTCTGGCAGGCCCGTGCGGACGGCCCGGGAGAAGGTGGTGCTGGCATTCTATAAGCCGGTGGGCGTGGTGTGTACGGAGAGGGACGTCCATGCGGAGAGGACGGTGGCGGATGTGGTGAAATATCCGGAGAGAGTCACCTATGCGGGACGTCTGGACAAGGATTCCGAGGGGCTGCTGCTGCTGAGCAACGACGGGGATCTGATTCAGGCCATGATGAAGGGATCAAACGGCCATGAGAAGGAGTACCTTGTCCGGGTGGACAGGGAGGTGACGGCTGAATTCCTCCAGAGGATGTCAGAAGGGGTCTATCTGGAGGAGCTGGATGTCACCACCAGAGCGTGCAGACTGGAAAGGGTGAACATGTTCACCTTCAGGATGGTTCTGACGCAGGGGCTGAACCGGCAGATCAAGAGAATGTGCACAGCCTGCGGCTACCGGGTCCGGGCCCTGAAGCGGGTCAGGGTCATGCACGTGGAGCTGGGGGATCTGAAGCCGGGGGAGTACCGGGAACTGGACAGGGAAGACGTGGAGCGGCTTTACCGGGACTGCGGGCTGGAGCGGCCCCGGCAGTAAAAGGAAGGACAGGTTGAAGTATGCAGCTTGAGAAGATCGACAGAATCAAATATCTTGTGGAGCTTTTAAACAGGGCCTCCAGAGCGTACTATGCGCAGGACCAGGAGATCATGGACAACCGGGAGTATGACGGGCTTTATGACGAGCTTGCTGCGCTGGAGAAGGAGACGGGAGTGGTGCTGGCCAACAGTCCTACCATGAACGTGGGCTATGAGGCGGTGGAGGAGCTGCCCAAGGAGCGCCACGGGGCGCCCATGCTGTCTCTGGACAAGACCAAGAGCAGGGAGGAGCTGAGGGACTGGCTGCAGGGAAAGGCGGGGGTCATGAGCTGGAAGCTGGACGGGCTGACCGTCGTGCTGACCTACCGGGGCGGCAGGCTGGAGAAGGCGGTCACCAGAGGTAACGGCGAGATCGGCGAGGTGGTCACCAACAATGCGAGGACCTTCGTGAACCTGCCGCTGGTGATAGGCTTTCAGGGCGAGCTGGTGGTGCGGGGGGAGGCGGTGATCCGCTATTCGGATTTTGAGCGGATCAATCAGGAGATCGGGGACGAGGAGGCAAAATACAAGAATCCCCGCAATCTCTGCAGCGGCTCCGTGCGGCAGCTGAACAATGAGATCACGGCCAAGCGCAGCGTAAGGTTCTATGCATACACTCTTGTGGCTGCAGAGGGGGCCGACTTCGGCAACTCCGTTGAAGCGCAGTTTTCTTTCCTGCAGGGGCAGGGCTTTGAGACAGTGGAGCATTATCTGGTGACGGAGGAGGATCTGGTTGACAGGGTAGGCTTTTTTGAAAAGAAGGTAGACGGCTATGACATTCCTTCCGACGGACTGGTGCTGACCTACGAGGATATCGCCTATGGCCTGTCGCTGGGCAGGACGGCAAAGTTTCCCCGGCATTCCATTGCCTTTAAATGGGCGGACGAGCTGCGGGAGACCACGCTGCGGGAGATTGAATGGAGCGCCAGCCGCACGGGCCTGATCAATCCGGTGGCCATTTTCGAGCCGGTGGAGCTGGAGGGGACCACGGTGAGCCGGGCATCCGTCCACAACATCAGCATACTGCGGGGGCTGCGGCTGGGTCTGGGAGACCGGATCACGGTCTATAAGGCAAATATGATCATTCCCCAGATCGCAGAGAACCTCACGGGCAGCGACACGGTGGAGATCCCCCGGGTCTGCCCCGTGTGCGGCGGCAGCACCCAGATCCGGCAGGTGAACGACGTGCAGTCTCTCTACTGCACCAATGAGAAGTGTCCTGCAAAACAGATTAAGGCCTTCACGCTGTTCGTGAGCCGGGACGCCATGAACATTGACGGACTGTCGGAGGCCACACTGGAAAAATTCGTGGACAGGGGCTTCATCCATGAGTTTGCGGATCTGTTCCATCTGGACAGACATGAGCAGGAGATCGTGGAGATGGAGGGCTTCGGGGAAAAGTCCTACCGGAACCTGATGGAGAGCATTGACCGGGCCAGGAACACCACCCTGCCCAGAGTGATCTACGGTCTGGGCATCGCCAACATCGGTGCGGCGAATGCGAAGATGCTCTGCCGGTATTTCGGGCATGATCTAAAAAAACTGCAGGAGGCCGACGTGGAGAGCCTGAGCGCCATAGAGGGGGTGGGGGAGGTCATCGCCACTGCCTTTGTGAATTATATGCAGGATCCGGACAACATGCAGAGGCTGGAGAGCCTGATGCAGGAGCTTCAGATAGAGATCCCAAAGGTAGAGGAGGGGAGCCGGATCCTTGACGGATTGAGCTTCGTGGTCACGGGGAGCCTTGTGCATTTTGCCAGCCGCAGCGACCTGAAGGACATGATCGAGAGCAAGGGCGGGAAGGTGACGGGAAGCGTCACCAGCAAGACTACCTGCCTGATCAACAATGACCTGACCTCTTCTTCCTCCAAGAACAAAAAGGCCAGAGAGCTGGAGATCCCGATTTTGTCGGAGGCGGATTTCCTGAAGCGGTACGGAATAGAGGTTTAGAGGAAAATCAATTACCCCGCAGCAAGCTGACGGGGCATCAATCTTGCAGCACAGCAAGCTTCGGAGGATTGCCCCTTGCGGCATTCGCAAAGCCGATTAAGAACTGGCTTTGTGCTCGTGCCGGCAACGGCATAAAGTCAGCGAAGCTGACTTGACTCATTGCTTGCGGGAATAAAGGGCCGCAGCTTTCTGAGACCAGGTGCGGCGGAAAGAGGGAAAATATGCCAATCAGGACACAGAGCGATCTCCCTGCGAAGGAGATTCTGGAAAACGAGAATATATTTGTCATGGATGAGTGCAGGGCCATGCATCAGGACATACGTCCTCTGCAGCTGCTGATTCTGAACAATATGCCTATAAAACAGGACACGGAGCTTCAGCTGCTGCGGGCGCTGTCCAATACGCCCCTGCAGGTAGATGTGACCTTCATGAATGTGAAGAGCCATATTTCCCTGAACACCTCTGCCAGCCATCTGAACAGGTTTTACAGCTCGCTGGACGAAATCAGGGACAAAAAGTATGATGGAATGATAGTGACGGGCGCCCCGGTGGAGGACATACGCTTCGAGGAGGTGGACTACTGGGACGAAATATGTGAGATATTCGACTGGGCAGAGACACATGTCACATCCACTTTACATATCTGCTGGGCGGCACAGGCAGGTTTTTACCATTATTATGGGATAGACAAAAAGCTCCTGCCCAGAAAGCTCTCCGGTGTCTACGAGCATAGGGTGATGAACCGGAAGATTCCGCTGGTGAGGGGCTTTGACGATATCTTTCTGGCGCCCCACAGCCGCCACACGGAGACGCCGGCAGATGCGATCCACGCCTGCAGGGAGCTGACGGTGCTGGCCCAGTCCGAGACGGCGGGGGTGTATCTTGCCATGGCTGAGGGCGGGAAGAAGATTTTTGTCACCGGGCATCCGGAATATGACAGATATACCTTGAACAATGAATACCATAGGGATCTGGGAAGGGGGCTGGACGTTCCCGTTCCTTACAATTACTATCCAGGGGATGACCCCCGACAGCGTCCTCTGCTGCAGTGGCGCTCCCACAGCAACAATCTTTACAGCAACTTCCTGAACTATTATGTGTATCAGGTGACGCCGTATGAGCTTTAGAGATAAGCGACAGGCGCAGGCTAAGGCAGGCATCCGGCCGGAAGGGGCCCGGGGAGCGGACGGTTAAGCCGGGCGTTTGGCCGGGTGAGGCGGAGCGGACAGCTAAGGCAGGCATCCGGCCGGAAGGAGTCCGGGGAGCAGACGGTTAAGCCGGGCGTCCCGGTCAGAGCCGGCGGAGCAGGGAGGGGCAGAATAAATATATGAACATCATAGCCGCAGTGGACAGCCGCTGGGCCATCGGACGTAAGGGCCAGCTGCTGGTGAGCATACCCAATGACATGAGACATTTCAGGGAGGAGACCATGGGAAAGGTGGTGGTCTATGGGCGGAAAACCCTCCAGACCTTTCCTCAGGGAATGCCTCTGGGGGGCAGGACCAACATCATTCTCTCCCGGAACCCGCAGCTTCAGGTGAAGAACGCCAGAGTGACCCATTCGCTGGAGGAGCTTCTGGAACAGCTGAAGGCCTATCCTTCC
>CANOFQ010000097.1 GCA_947565325.1 uncultured bacterium | reverse complement strand
CCACCAAGAACACGCTGTTCTTCGCCATCGTCACGGGGCCCGTGAGTTATATGATGTGCTTCCTCTTCGCATGGATGGTCAACGATCTGCCCAGGATACCCAGGGCAATCATGACGCTGGTGTTCTATGCGCCGTCCATCTCCGGCAACGCCTATCTGGTGTGGAAGCTGCTGCTCTCCTCGGACTCCTATGGCTGGGTCAACGCATGGCTGCTGAAATTCGGGGTCATCAGGGAGGCGGTCACATGGCTGGTGACCAAGGAGTACATCATGCCCATTCTGATTATCGTCCAGCTGTGGCTGAGTCTGGGCGTGAGCTTCCTGACCTTTATCGCAGGCTTCCAGAGTCTGGACAAATCCCTGCTGGAGGCGGGAAGCGTGGAGGGGATCAAGAACCGCTGGCAGGAGCTGTGGTATATCATTCTGCCTTCCATGAAGCCCCAGCTGATGTTCGGCGCAGTGATGCAGATCACCAGCTCCCTGTCCGTGTCTCAGCTGTCCATGGACTTGGTGGGCTTTCCCTCCGTCAGCTATGCGGGGCACACCATCCTGACCCATCTGCACGATTTCGGCAACGTGCGCTATGAGCTGGGGTATGCCTGCACTATAGCGGTGATCCTGTTCTTCGTCATGCTGTTCTGCAACATACTGGTGCAGAAGCTGTTGAGAAAATTAGGTTAGAGGGCAGGAGGACAAATGTATGAAAATATTGACATTTATTAAAAACAAATATAATCGCAGGAAGTTCCGGCGCCGTAACCGCAGTATCGGAGGGGACGTGGTCCTGATCGTGGTACTGGGATTCTTCGGCATCTTCAGCCTTTTCCCTCTGCTGTATACGCTGACCAGCGCCTTCAAGCCTTTTTCGGAGATCTTCGTGTATCCGCCCAAGCTCACCGTGGAGAATCCCACGCTGGACAATTTTCTGGATCTGGGCACCATCATCGAGGATTTCACGGTGCCTATGTCCCGGTATATCTTCAACACGCTGGTGATCACGGGGCTGGGAACCTTCGGCACGGTGCTGCTGGGGTCGCTGGCGGCTTATCCGCTGGCCAAGTTCGAGTTTCCGGGCTCCAAGGTCATGAGCAACATCATCGTCTACGCCCTGATGTTCAGTACCTCGGTGACTGCCATCCCCAACTATCTGATCATGAGCGCCCTGCACATCGTGGACACCTACTGGGCCGTGATCCTGCCTGCAGTGGGAGGGACGCTGGGGCTGTATCTGATGAAGAACTTTATGGTGCAGGTGCCAGACGACATGATCGAAGCGGCCAAGATCGACGGCTCCTCGGAGATCGGGATCTTTTTCAAGGTGGTGATGCCTCTGTGCAAGCCTGCGTGGATCACGCTGGTGATCCTGTCCTTCCAGCAGATGTGGGGTACCACGGGAGGCGTGTTCATCTATTCGGAGGAGCTGAAGCCCTTGAGCTATGTGCTGTCTCAGCTGGTCAGCGGGGGAATCTCCAGAACGGGCGTGGCGTCCGCAGTATCCCTGCTGATGCTGATCGTGCCCATCGGCGTGTTCGTGTTCTCTCAGAGCAACGTGATCGAGACCATGGCCACGTCCGGTATCAAGGGATAGTAAGCGAGGAGGGGTGATATGAAAAAAAGGAACGGAAATAGAAGGATAAGGCTTTGGGCTGCCTTTCTGGCCGCCGGGCTTGTGCTGACTCCGGCGCAGGCGCAGGCCTCGGACGGAAGCAGCTATGTATATGACGGCTATACCTATGATTTCTATGGGAACGCCAAGGAGAGTCCCGCCATGTTCCAGCTGGAGCGCACGATTTCTGCAGAAAACCTGAACGGAGTCCCGCTGTCCGGCGTGAACGACGTGTGCACCAGTCAGGACGGCCGGATTTTCATGATCGATACCACAGAGAGCCGGATGAACGTGTTCGACAGCAACGGGGAGTATGTCTATTCCACCAAGCTGATACGCACCACGGACAATAAGATCGCTCTGGACGAGAACGGAAACCAGATCATGCTCAGTGCGCCGGAGGGTGTCTTCATCCATGAGAAGCAGCAGGAGATCTACATAGCGGACACGGGCAACAAGCGGATCGTGGTGCTGGACATGGAGACCTACGGGCTGCTGCGGATCATCGAGGCGCCGGAGGAGCTCATCGGGGTGACGGACTTCGTGCCGTCAAAGCTGGCCGTGGATCTGGCGGACAGGGTCTACGTGGTGGTACAGTCCAGCTACGAGGGTATTCTGGAGCTCACCAGAGAGGGTGAGTTCGCAGGATATTACGGCGTCAACACGCCAATGGTCAGTCTGGTGGACTATTTCTGGAAATCTCTGGCAAGCGACGAGCAGAAGCAGAAGATGGCCAAGACCTATGCCCCCGCCTTCAACAATATCACGCTGGACGGGGAGGGCTTCATCATGGCAGTGACCTATGACAGCTCCGCCTCCGACATGGTGTTCCGCCTGAATTCCAAGGGTGAGAACGTGCTGCGGGAGGAGGGGAATACCTTGGTCATGGGCGATATCTGGAGCATGGGGTCAAACAGCACAGGCAGCCAGTTCGTGGACATTGCGGTGACGGATTACGGCACCTATGCTTTGCTGGACCGTACCAAGGGACGGATATTCCTGTACAATTTTGACGGAGAGATGCTGAATGCCTTCGGCAGTCTCGGTAATCTGAAGGGAGAGTTCAAGGCTCCCTCTTCCATCGCATGGCTGGGGAACAAGCTGGTGGTATCGGACTCCGTGCTGAAGTATATCTATGTGCTGGCCCCCACCGCCTTCGGGCAGGCGGTTCTGGAGGGGAACGAGCGGTATTACTTCGGAAAATGGGATGAGGCGCTTGTCTCTTTTAAGCAGGCGCTGGCTCTCAACGCCAACTATGAGGCGGCTTACGGAGGCATCGGCAAGAACTATCTGATGAAGGAAGACTATGAGACGGCAATGTATTATTTTAAAATGGGAAACAACCGGGTGTTCTACTCCAAGGCCTACAACGGCTACCGGGGAGAATGGCTGGAAGGACATTTCGCCATTATCATGATCCTGTTTATCCTGCTGGTCGCAGCGGTGGTGGGCTCCGAGATCCGCTATCACAGGCAGAGCAAGCGCAAGGCCAAGGCAGCCATGAAGCTGCGCAACAGCCGCAGGGGGAGGGCAGAAGAGTGAAAGCATATTTGAAAGAAAAGCTGTATTATTTGAAAGCCGCAGTGTTTCATCCTTTTGACGCCTTTTACGAGATCCGGTTCCGGGGAAGGGGCAGCGTGCCGCTGGCCGCAGTGATACTGGTGCTGTTCGGTATTCTGCAGTGTGTCAGTTATCAATATACCGGATTTGTGATCAATCTGAATGATCTGGCCGCCATGAACAGCGTGTCTATTTTCCTTACATGGGTGCTGGGTTTCGTCTTGTTCATCGTCAGCAACTGGTCCGTCACCACGCTGTTGAACGGCAAGGGGAATCTGGGGGATATTCTGAAGGTGACGGCCTATTCCCTGACTCCCATGATCTTCACGCTGGCGTTTCAGGTGTTTGCCAGTAATTTCATCATTGCCGAGGAGGCCATGATCGTGTACGTGATCACTGGCATCGGAACCGTGTGGTCCCTCTTCATGCTGCTGGCGGGCCTGTGCGTGATTCACGAATATGGATTCGGCAAGACCCTGATAGCCATTCTGCTGACATTTGTGGCGGCGGCCATCATCATGTTCCTTGGGATCCTGTTCTTCACCCTGATTGAACAGATGATAGTCTTCATCATCTCGGTGGGACAGGAATTCATGAGACGTCTGTAGAAAGGAGAATGAGAAGATGGCGACAATGGGACAAATGGCCGGAAAGGTCAAAAGTGTTCTGAAAAAGTTTTACGATAAAAACACCATCCGGCGGATCGCCCTGACCATAGTGGCGGCGGTTCTGCTGGTGTATGTGATAGCAAGCATTCCCGTCTGGGCTCTGGGAAGCCAGAAGCTGGAAGAGACCGGATCCAGACAGCCTCTGGAGGGAACCTCCATCGGTCTGGATGGCGGCAAGGTGGTAGTGGCGGAAAACGGAGGCAGGCAGCTGAGCATCAATACCGAGTCTATGGCTATCGAGGTGAAGGATATTGCCTCAGGTTATACCTTCAGCAGCGCAGCCAGGGGTACCGCCTCCAGTGAGCTGGCGCTGGTCTCTCTGGCCTATCTGGGGGAGGACAATAATCTGTATGAATGGAATTCTTACGATTACTGTACGGCACTGTCTTCTTATGCGCTGTACCAGATCCAGAACGGTGTTCGGATCGATATCAACCTAAACGAGGGGGAGGCCAACCGCTTCTATGAGTATCTTCCCAAGAAGATGGGGGTCGGGACCTACGAGGAGCGCTTCGTGGGCACGCTGAACCGACTGATGGAGGAGGGGACGCTGGACGAGAAGACCGGGAACAGGTATCTGAACACATTGTCCTTGGTCTACCGCAGGAGCCTCACGGAGGAGTGCTATGCAGTGACCTATACGGGGAACCCTCCTACCAGCGCTACCAACCAGCTCATAGAGGTGACGAAGCTGGTGGGATATACCACGGACGATCTTCTGGCGGATGCAGATGAGTTCGGCTTTATGGTGACGTTCACGGAGCCGGCGGAATTCGATCTGGTGGTGGAGATCACGCTGGAGGATAACGGCGACCTGAAGGTGCATGTGCCCACCGGCAGCGTCGTCTCCCATAATGACTATTACACGGCCCAGAGCCTTTCTGTGCTGCCCAATTTCGGAGCGGTGACGGCGGATGAGTACGCTGACGGCTATATCATGGTGCCCGACGGCAGCGGTGCATTGGTGTCCTTCAATTCCTATATCCCCAATGTGGCGGAGTACAAGCGGCCCTATTACGACAGCGATTTTTTCAGTGATTACTATTATATGCCGGAGTACGGAGAGGAGCTATATATGCCTGTCTACGGTATGGTATACGGGCCGGAGGGAAAGACGGAGAAGGGCTTCCTGGCCATAGTGGAGGAGGGCGCCCGGACCGGAGTCCTGAATGTGAAGCTGGCCAGCACGAGCCTGGACAGCGCAAAGTATAACAAGGCCTACAATTCCTTTGAGCTGGCCCAGTTCAAACGGGTCAAGATCAACGGGGAGTACAGCACTGACAGCGGCACCTATCTGGTGAACACGGGAATGCAGGATCTGGATCTCACACTGCGCTATCAGCTCTACGGCAGGGGCGTTACCTACTATGAGATGGCCAAGGGCTATCAGGACTATCTGGCCGGTCAGGAGGGGCTTTCTGCGGAATACGGCGACGGTGCGGCACGGATGTATCTGGAGGTGGTAGGCGGCGTGAACATTCCGGACAGATTCGTGGGAATTCCCTATCGGAAGTCCCAGTCCATGACCACTTATTCCCAGCTGCTTCAAATGATGGAGGAGCTGGATGGAATCTCCTATTCCCTGCAGTATGACGGGGCGTTCAACGGCGGCTGGAACGGCGAGATGAACAAGGGCGCAAGGCTGGAAGGGGCAAACGGCAAAAAGTCGGAGCTCAAGGATGTGCTTTCCTATGCGGAGTCTCAGGGGATCCCTCTGTACATGCAGGTGGCGCCCTCTCAGGTGTGGCAGAAGGGCAACGGCTACAGGGCTTCCAGACATGCGGTGCGGGATTATGCCGACGACGTGGTTGCGCTCTCCAGATATCAGCCCGTGCTGGGCATCCTGAACTCGGCGCTCAGCGACGGCATGCAGCATGACAGCTACGGTCTGGTCTCCCCGTATTATCTGAGCTCCGTGACGGATGCGTTCCTGAAGGGGGCGCAGGAGTATGGAAAACTGGCCGTGTCGGATCTGGCGGGAATGTATTATGCGGACTACAGATATGAGAATTATGTCAGCGGCGAGACGGGAAACCGGGTCATCGAGGAAAATCTGGAGAAGCTTTCCGAGGGGAGGCAGCTGGCTCTGGCTAATCCCCACATGGATAAGATCGGCTACGGCAGCGTGGCCACGGACGTGTCCAGGGAGAGCAGCGATTATGCCACCTTCGGAGCCACCATTCCCTTCAGGCAGCTTGTGATGAACGGGCTCATCGATTATACCACGGAGGATGTGAACCTCTCCAGCAAGAACCGGGAGTATTTCGTGCTTCAGGCGGCAGAGCTGGGCGCCTGTCCCAAGTTCGTGCTGACTTGGGAGAACGTTGACGTGCTGAAGGATTCGGATTTCAGTTACCTTTTCTCGGCCCAGTTCGAGCTGCTGAAGGAGAATATTGAGGCAGTGTACGAGGAGTGTGCGGCCGTCCGCAGCCAGATCGGCACGGATGAGATCGCAGGGCACGAGGTGCTTTCGGAGGGCGTCTATCAGACTACCTATGCTAACGGCACAGTGGTGCAGGTGAACTACAACCTGTATCAGGTGACATTGGAGGACGGCACGGAGCTGCCCGGGGAGAGCTATCTGATAAAGGAGGGGAAATAGATGGAGAAGAGCAGAAAAAAATTGTCGTTCAGGACCATGTGGAAGATCCATGGGATTATCTTTGTCAGCCCTTTCTTGATCGGGTTCATCGCATTTTTTCTGGTGCCTTTGGCAAACACGGTCTTCTATTCGCTGAACACCGTAGGGGTGGGAGATCAGGGCGGCATGACCTTCGAGTGGAACGGGATACAGAATTACCTCGATCTGTTCCGGACGGAGGTCACCACCTCCAACACCACCATGGTGCGGCTATTTACGGAGGAGAACACCACCATGCTCATCAGCCTGCCCCTGATCGTGGTGTTCAGTCTGTTCATGGCGCTTCTGGCGAACCGGAAGTTCAAGGGGCGGGCCGTCGTAAGGTTATTGTTCTTCCTGCCCATCATTCTGGGCATCGACGTGGTCATCAACATGCTGACCATAACCGTTGGCGCCTCCGGAGGACTGGACACGGGCAGCAATCTGCTGGCGGGCAGCTATGTGACTATTTTTCTGGTGAGGACGCTGAACGTGCCCATGCGGGTTCTGTATCCCATCATGACCTATGTGGAGAATATTTTCGACCTGATCTCTCAGGCGGGCGTCCAGACGCTGGTGTACCTGACGGCGCTGCAGTCCATCAGCCCCAGCCTCTACGAGGTGGCGAAAATGGAGGGAGCCACGGCCTATGAGACCTTCTGGAAGGTAACCATTCCTTCCATCATGAACATCACCTTCTTCGTGGTGATCTATACCATAGTGGATCTGTTCCTGAAGTCCTCCATTGCGACGGAAGCCTATTCCTTCGCCTTCAAGCAGGGCAAGATCGGAACCGGCTCCGCACTGTCGGTAGTGTATATGCTGAACGTTATTCTGGTGCTGGCCATAGCGGCGCTGCTGTTGAGGAAGGTGGTGAAGAAGAATGAAAAATAAGCGGAAGCAGAAGTATTCGGAGGTAGATGCCAGTCTGGCTATATATCTTTTCCAGAAGAAGTCCAAGAAGACCATGGTGAACTTTTTTTCGCTGGTTCTGATTCTGGGGCTGTGCTTTACCATCGTGTATCCCATATTGAGTCTGGTGCCGGTGATCTTTTCCTCCATCGAGGATCTGGGCAACCCCAATGTGATCTGGATACCGGAGGAGTTTTCCACGGTGAGCTTCAAGGCCGCCGTTCGTCTGGTGATGCCTCAGGGGATCATGACCATGGTATGGTCCGTGCTGTATGCGGTGGGAATCATGATACTGCAGGTGTTCTTCTCGGCCATGGTTGGGTATTCGCTGGCCAGAGTGAAGTTCTGGGGCCGGGGGATCGTATTCGGCATGGTGATTCTGGTGTTCCTGATTCCCAGACAGTCCCTGCTGCTGGCCCAGTACATCGATTTCGTGCATTTCAATCCGCTGGGGATCATGAAGCTGTTCACGGCCGCAGGGGAGGTGAACCTGATCAATAATCCTGTGGTGCTGGTGATGCTGGCGATATTCGGGTTCGGGGTGAACCAGAGCCTGTTCATTTTCTTGTTCAGCCAGTTTTTCAAGAACATTCCCAAGGAGCTGGAGGAGGCTTCGCTGATAGACGGCTGCGGGTTTTACAGGACGTACTTCAAGATCATGCTGCCCAATGCGGTGCCCATCATCTCCACGGTGGGAATTCTGTCCTTCGTGTGGAATTACGGGGACACCTACTACACGAATTATTTCAACCCGGACGGGAGTTATCTGAGCACGCTGCTTTCCTCTACCTTTGTCACGGCCAACAAGGAGTACATTCTGAGGGCCCTGACCACGTGGTACGAGGTGCCGGTGGCCACGGATCTGGCCTTCGATGCGGTGAAGCAGGCGGCGGTGCTGATTTTCTTGGTTCCGCTGCTGATCGTGTATCTCATCGGGCAGAGGAAGCTGGTGGAGAATATGGAGAATTCCGGACTGGTCGGGTGATGGAGGCTGGTGTGTGCCTTCTGAGGGGTTCCCATGGGGCAAGTCTCTCTTGAATCGGACGGCCATGGGGCGCCCGGGACCTTGTTCGGTCACTCCATGGCGTTCCGGGGAGCCCTGGCTTCGGTGATGGGCATCATTGGATGCCCATCGCCGAGGTCTTCCCTTCACATTCCGTGAGATTCCTCACAAGTCCCCGAACACCCCATGGCCTGATGCCGTAGTGAGCTGTACTAGGATGGAGACTTTAGGCGTTTGAGGCGAATTGTAAGAGGAGTCAGATGAGCTGTCTGTGGCTCGAAACGTTAGGCTCAGAAGAAAGATTTTTTATGTTGAGGGTTCTTAAGAAGCAGGTTTTGGCGGGGAGGAAGAGTATGTGTCGGAAAGGCTTGGCTTTGCTGTTGGCCGGGGTCCTGCTGGCGGGACTGCTGGCTGGCTGCGGGCTGTCCGGGGAGGATTCGGTTCCGGACGGAGATGAGGGGCTTACGGATCCGGTGGTGGATTCGGCGGAGGCACCCGGGCAGGGAGATGATGTTTCGGAAAGTAAGGATATGACAGTATATAAAACCATGAAGGTAGATACGGAAAAGACATATCAGACCATGGAGAGCTTCGGAACCAGCGGGGCGTGGTGGTCCCAGTATGTGGGAGGCTTCACGAAGGAGGTGGACGACTCCGGGAGGAGCAGCCGGGAGGCCATCGCAGAGCTGCTTTTTGACAGGGAGAAGGGCATTGGGCTGACCTGTTACAGATATAATCTGGGAGCGGGCTCCGCAGACAGCAGGAAGGGAAAGTTTTCGGATGTCCACCGCCGGGCCCAGAGCTTCGAGACTGCACCGGGCGAGTATGATTTCACCAAGGATGAGAATGCTGTCTGGTTTCTGAAAAAGGCAGTGGAGCTGGGAGTGGAAGAGGTGGTGCTGTTCTGTAATTCGCCTCTGGAGCGCCTTACGGACAATGGTCTGGCCCATATGACGGAGGGCGGCAGCCGGGTGAACATCCAGCCGGAGAAGTACGGTGAATTTGCGGTTTACTGTATGGACGTGGCAGAGCATTTCATCGGGCAGGGGATCCCCGTGAAATTTATCTCTCCCATCAACGAGCCTCAGTGGGACTGGTACAACGGGCAGGAGGGCTGTCATTATGAGCCGGATCAGATCGCAGAGCTCTATCTGGCGTTTCTGGACGAGCTGGAGAAGCGTCCCGCCCTTGAGGGAGTGAAGCTGTCCGGGCCGGAGAGCGGCGAGTGGGGAACCGCCGTCACCCAGAAATATGCACAGGCCATACTGAGCGATGAGCGTCTGGCGGCCCATTTCGACACCATCGACAATCATTCCTACTGGTCGGACGAGACGGCCAAGAGGAGCTTTCGGAACTGGATGACGGTGCATTACCCGGATGTGAAGCTCCGTACCAGCGAATGGTGCGAGATGGTGAACGGCTCGGACGTGACCATGGACTCGGCTATCCACATTGCGCAGGAAATTGCGGAGGACCTGAGGATTCTGGACGTGGTCTCCTGGCAGAACTGGGTGGCCGTGGCTCCGGGGGGATACCGGGACGGACTGATCTATATCGATGAGCCCAGTCAGAAGTACAGGGCTCTGAAGCGGCTCTGGAGCTTCGGCAATTATAGCCGGTTCATCCATGAAGGCTATGTAAGGGTGGATATCGAGGCGGATACCAGAGAACAAGAGAAGATGCTGCCCGTGGCCTTTACCGGAACCAACGGGGACGGAGAGCAGGAGCTGGTGATGGTCTTCGTCAACGAGGGCGTGACGGCGCAGGAGTTCGTGCTGAAGGGCTGTGAGGAATATAAGAGGATGGCCTGCCATGAGACGTCGGATGAGAATGATCTGGTCTGTGTGCTGGAGGGAGAATATAAGGCAGATACGGTGATTTCTGTTCCTAGGATGTCTGTTGTGACGGTGGTTCTGACAAAGTGACAGGAGGACAGCAGGATAAGAAAAAAATTGCATGGCAAACTGTCTATAAGTCCTTGGGACAGGTAATTGTGACAGAGGTTGTCAGAAAGTTTTTCTGACAACCTCTTGTTTATTCTTTTATCCAACAACTGGAATTTAGTCAAAAAATTTCCCTTTAAAAAAATTTTCGTTTTCTAAGGGCTTAGCTGTAATTCTAAATAAAACACATCCATCAGGGCACATTATAACTTTACTATATTTACTATCCCCTCCTACATTTAATAAATC
>CANOFQ010000096.1 GCA_947565325.1 uncultured bacterium | reverse complement strand
AAAATTGAGGCATTACAGAACTGATCCCTATTATGAAAGATGATAATTTGGTGATAAACAAGTCTTTCGTTATAGCGACTGATAGAAGAGCCTTGAAAGGAAAAATAATTCGCAGCCGCTTGAGACATATCAGTGAAAGGATTGACCATGACCGGGATAAGCCATATAATAGAATGGGTTCTTGCAATAGAAGCTAATAGAATCGGTTCTTGCGAACATCATAGGGATTATGCGGCATAGGGTGAAGGTAGAGGAGAGAGGATGTATTTCAGGGAAATAAGGTTTCCTTTGGAGGGCAGAGAGGCGCTGCTGTATGTTACGGACGACAGACAGACGGCCCAGAGGCTCCGGACTCAGGGGGAGGCGGTGCTGGTGTATCTGCATACGGGCAATCGGGAGGAGGATTTCTCGGCCTTTCTTTTTGCGGTGGAGGACCCGGAGGATCTGGAGCCGGAATATGTGGAGCGGGTCTATAGGAGGCTGAAGGGCCTGCCCTGGAACATTCTGGAGACAAAGAGGTGTCTGGTCAGGGAGACCACGCCTGAGGATGTGGAGGACTTTTCCCGCATATACAGCCACCCTTCCGTCACCAGATATATGGAGGGGCTCTATCCCGACATGGAGGAGGAGAAGGCATACGTCCGGGAATATATCAAGAAAATTTATACATTTTACGGGTTCGGCGTATGGACCGTGGTGGAAAAGGCGACCGGGGCGGTGATCGGCAGGGCGGGAGTCTCCTATAGGGAGGGGTTTCAGGCTCCCGAGCTGGGCTTTATCATCGGTGTCCCGTGGCAGGGCAGGGGCTACGCCAGAGAGGTCTGCAGCGCAATTCTGGACTACGGATGGCGGGCACTGGAATTTGCCCAGGTGCAGGCGCTGGTAGCTCCGGAAAATGCCGCCTCCCTGAAGCTGTGTCAGGAGCTGGGGTTCCATAAGGAAGAGGTTATCCGTCTGGAGGGGAAGGAATACTGCCGGATGATGCTGTATTATGATACTGAATTACAAACTGTCTGTGCAGACGAATCGTGCTAATGCCGGTGTCTGGGAACTGCTTACGGATCGGCACATTTTACTCCCTCATGGATCTGATACCCCATTGCTTGCAGCGGGGTGGTTCATTTCGTGAAATTTTCAGCGCAGGCATTTTACGCAGGAAAATTTTGGAGGAAACTGTCACTGCAAAGCGTTGCTGGGGGAAAAAATGGTGCATTCTGTCTCTGATGAAAAGAATCCTGATGGTAAAAGGACACAAACTTTCAGGGGAATCCGCTTGTAGACTGGGAAGAACGTAGAACTTGAGGGTTTTGCCGGAGATTTGTTGACACAAAAAAGGCTGAGTGCTATACTCCCTCCATAAGGCAAAGGCGCCGTGGGTAGAACCCCGGCGCTTTTTTTGTGCCCTGCCACCGCAGAAGCAGCATGCAGGCAGACGGAAAGGGAGCCTGCTGGCCCCGAAAAGAGGCGTTTTAAAGGGTGGAAACTATTATTGCAAGAGGAGGAAGTTATTATGACAGAGGAAATTTTTGAAGCAGTGAACGGTCAGATTTTCGGTGTCTGGTTCCTGATCGGGGCGGCGCTGGTCTTCTGGATGCAGGCGGGCTTCGCCATGGTGGAAACGGGCTTCACCAGAGCAAAGAACGCAGGCAACATCATTATGAAGAACCTGATGGACTTCTGTATCGGAACCGTGGTGTTTATCCTGATCGGGTTCAGTCTGCTGCTGGGGGAGGATCTGGCAGGGTTCATCGGCAGGCCCGGCTTCGACATCTTTACTGCCTATGAGAGCTTCGACTGGTCGAACTTTGTGTTCCATCTGGTGTTCTGCGCCACCACGGCCACCATCGTGTCCGGGGCCATGGCAGAGCGGACGAAGTTCCTTTCCTATTGTATCTACTCGGCGGTGATCTCCGCTCTGATCTATCCCATAGAGGCCCATTGGATATGGGGAGGCGGATGGCTTTCGCAGCTGGGCTTCCACGATTTCGCAGGCTCCTGCGCCATTCATATGGTGGGCGGGATCTGCGCTTTGATCGGTGCGAAGCTGCTGGGCCCCCGTATCGGCAAGTTCAGCAGGGGCAAGGACGGAAAAGTGGCGAAGGTGAACGCCTTTCCCGGCCACAGCATCCCGCTGGGGGCGCTGGGCGTGTTCATCCTGTGGCTGGGATGGTACGGCTTTAACGGCGCAGCAGCCACAAGCGTCCCCCAGCTGGGCTCCATTTTCCTGACAACTACGGTTGCCCCTGCGGTTGCCACGGTGGTCTGCATGATTTTCACATGGATCAAATACGGCAAGCCCGACGTGTCCATGTGTCTCAATGCCTCTCTGGCAGGGCTGGTGGCGATCACGGCGCCCTGCGACGTGACGGATGCCCTTGGCGCAGCGGCCATCGGCGCAGTGGCGGGACTGCTGGTGGTGTTCGGCGTCTGGCTCCTTGACTACAAGCTGCATATTGACGATCCGGTAGGAGCGGTGGCAGTGCACTGCATGAACGGCATCTGGGGAACCATTGCCACGGGGCTGTTTGCTACTGCCGGCGCACCGGGCAGCGAGCTGAAGGGTCTTTTCTACGGGGGCGGCTTCGGGCTGCTGGGGATCCAGCTTCTGGGAGTGGCCAGCGTGGCGGCATGGGCCGCAGTGACCATCACGGCGGCGTTCCTGATCATCAGGGCCACAGTGGGCCTGCGGGTCAGCGAGGAAGAGGAGATCGTGGGTCTGGACGCCAAGGAGCATGGCCTTGCCTCTGCCTATTCAGGATTTTCCATCATGGACGTTTCCGGTTCCATGACCATGAGTGTGAACGAAAACACAGATCTGGGAGCGGACAGCTACGAGGAGGCCTCGGAGGCAAAGAGGGCTGCGGCGGTGCCCGTGGTGGACGTCCACGGCGTTTCCCGCAACGGCATGTACAAGGTGGCGGTCATCGCCAAGCTGTCCAGATATGACAAGCTGAAGAAGGCCATGAACGATCTGGGCGTGACGGGGATGACCGTGACGCAGGTGATGGGCTGCGGCGTCCAGAAGGGAGCCGGAGAGATGTACAGAGGGGTGGAGATGGATGCCACGCTGCTGCCCAAGGTGAAGGTGGAAGTGGTAGTCAGCAAGATCCCCGTGGAATCTGTCATCGAGGCGGCGAAAAAGGCGCTGTACACAGGACATATCGGCGACGGAAAGATCTTTGTGTACAATGTGGACAGAGTGGTGAAGGTCCGCACCGGGGAAGAGGATTACGCCGCCCTGCAGGATGTGGAGTAAGGGCAGCCGGAGGGGTGGGAGCAGGCCCGGTTTGCCCCACAGTGCGCCGGGCCTGCCCTGCCGGAGCGAGCTGGTATGAAGGTACATATGCAATAAAGATCAGGGCATATCCGCCGGTCTGTTTTTCTTCAGCCTATGCAGAAGGCTATAGGTGGCCAGATCCATGACGAAATACATGGCCAGCAGGTAATAGGGGAACAGCCCCGTTCCGAAGACCTGCGCCAGAATGCCGAAAATGGGCGGCATCAGCATGATCCCGATGTAGGATGCAGCCATCTGGGTGCCCATGACGGACCAGGAGAGGTCTCTGCCGAAGTTCCGGGGCGTCAGATGAATCAGGTTGGGGAAGATGGGGCCGTTGCCGAGACCGATGAGGAAGAGGCCTGCGGCAGCCGCAAGGGAGGGCAGGGGCAGGACGGTCAGGGCGATGGCGGTCAGCACGATGCCCTGACCCAGCCGGATGAGGATCCAGCCG
Organism: uncultured bacterium; assembly: GCA_947565325.1. GTDB lineage: Bacteria > Bacillota > Clostridia > Lachnospirales > Lachnospiraceae > Acetatifactor. Next base: position 6,947 of record CANOFQ010000096.1, on the reverse strand, counting down.
GAGAGCCGGGAGGACAACACGCCGGACAGGAAACGCCCCAGCGCCATCCCAGCGTAATAAAAGGTGATGATCTTTGCGGCGTCGCCGGCAGTCATACCCTTGGACTGCACCAGAAAGGTGCTGCCCCATGAGCCGCAGGTGTATTCCAGAGCGCAGGAGCCGATGAAGATGAACCACACAGACCGGATATCCGGCCGTCTGGCCATTTCCCGTAAGGGCAGGAGCCGGGCCGCTTCCTCCCCTTGGGCCTCGGCCTGAGGCCCGTGGGCCTTTTTCCAAAGGGGAATGGATGCCGCAGTGATCAGGGCGATGACAAGCTGCAGGAGAAAGGCGTAACGGTAGCCGGACCGCCAGTCGTTGTCCGTTCCCAACGCAAGGGACATGAGCCAGGGGCTCAGGGACACGCCGATCCCGTAAAAGCAGTGCAGGAAGTTCATATGGGTGGCCTTGTAATGAAGGGCCACGTAATTGTTCAGGGCGGTGTCGACGGAGCCTGCGCCCAGTCCCAGCGGGACGGCCAGAAGGCACAGAAAGACCATGCCGGAAACGCCGCCATGGGACTGGGCGCAGGAAAAGCCCAGCAGGGCCGCTGCGGTCATGGAGGTGCTGACGGCGGTGACGAGAGGCGTCCCGAAGCGCTTCAGAACCCTTGCGCTGGCAAGACTGGAAACCACGGTGCAGCCGGAGATGGTCAGGGTCACGAAGCTGGCATAGGAGATATTGACGCCGAATTCCTGATAGATGGCAGGCCATGCGGTTCCGAACAAGGAGTCCGGAACGCCCAGGCCGATGAATGCGATATAGATGACGACCAATAGTAGAGTTGCCATGTGGATCCCTCCGTCAGAATTTATTCCTGCGAGCATAAAGCCAATTTTTAATTGGCTTTGCGAATGCCGCAAGGGTCAAATATCCGTCAGCCTGTTGCGGGGTATTTGATTCTGCAGGGACTTGCGGTACTCGCTGGGAGCCATCCCCACCAGCTTCCTGAAGGCTCTGCAAAAGTACATAGGTGAATTGAAGCCGCATTCCGCACCGATCTGGGTGACGGATTTTTTTGTGCATTTCAGCATATTGCAGGCCTGACGGATTTTGATGTGGTTGATGTACTCCACCAGCGTCAGTCCGGTGGCGGCCTTGAAGGTATGGCATAGGTGGTATTTCGTCACATACAGCTGGTCGGCGATCTCGCTGATACTGTTTATGGAGGTGTAGTTCTGGTGGATATAGCGCAGGGTCTGGGCCAGCTTTTCCTGCTCCTGAGACAGCTGGATGGGACGGTAGGAGTCCCTGTGCCTGTTCAGGACGGACAGAATGGAAGTCAGGTACATAAAGATCTTGCTGTCATCGGTTCTGGGGTTCTCCGCCCTGATAAGGGGAAAGAGCCTTCGGATCTGGTCGAAGGAATGGTCGTCAAGGGAGATGACGGGAGTGCGGAAGCATTCTGTCAGGGTGCGGATGGCGCTGTCGGTAAAATACTTTCTCAGATAGCCGTAGGTGAAGTAAATGCAGGTTCTGGCATAGCCGTTGGTATTGTGGCTCTTGTGCAGGAGGTTGGGGGTATAGAGGGCCACGTCCCCAGGGGAGAGCTGAAAGAGCTTGTCCTCTATTATGGTGTTGTGATAGCCCTGCTCAAGGAAATACAGCTCATACAGATCATGGTAATGCAGATAGGTCATCTGCCAGCCGGGCTCCCGGATCAGGGACTCGATATAAAATTCTGCGCCGGGGCTGTAGGGACGGATTTCCATAAGAAGCGCCTCCTTGTCCATTAATAGCAATATAATACATCTTTTGGCAAAAAAGCGCAATATAATAGATGAATCTTAATGAAAATTGCCGTATACTTGAAACAGAGATCAAGGCTCCCAGCCAGAGCGGCGTGACTCTGCCGGCAAAGGACACTGCTTCTGGCACAGCGGGCAAGGCGAATGCCGTAGTTTTTCAACTGTGAGATTCTATGGCGTATGCTTTCTGGGACAAGCAAAGAAGGGTATTTGGCAGAATGTTCATCAAAAGCGTGCAAGGAGGTATGAGCATGAATAGCAAGTTTATACACAGGGTGTTGGCAGGGGCGCTGGTATCCGCCATGGTGCTGGGCGCAGCAGCCTGCGGCAGTGAGGACGGCTCCTCTGAAAACGGTCAGGGGGGGCAGCTGTCCGGCGAGAGCGGCAAGGAGTCCGACGGAGGCGCTTCGGGTTCCGGGGAGGCACAGCCTTCCGAAGGGACAGAGAGCTCTGAGGAGACGCAGCCTTCGGAGGAGAATCAGAGACCGGAGATCGACATGTCGCCGCTGAGCATCTCCGTGTCCCTCACGTCGGACAAGGATCATTCCGAGGCCAATGTGGCCTATGACCGTCTGGTGAAGGAGATCAACGAGTACACGCAGATGGACGTGACATGGCACTGGACGCCGTCGGCGGACTATTATAAACAGCTGGATCTGGACATTGTCTCCGGAAATCTCAGCGACGTGGTGATCGTGAAGGATAACGCTACTTTCGTTAAGGCGGCAGAGCAGGGGGCATTCTGGGATTTGACGGATTATATTGATGACTATGACAATCTGTCCACCATTCCTATGACAATCCGTCAAAATGCCTCCCATAACGGAAGAATGTTCGGGCTTCCCCGTTCCAGGACGCTGGCCCGTCATGGCTTCGGCTATCGCCTTGACTGGCTGAACAAGCTGGGGCTGAAGGAGCCTACGGACTGGCAGAGCTTTTCCGATATGCTGTATGCCTTTACTTACAATGATCCTGACGGGAACGGGGTGGATGACACGGTGGGCCTATATCTTGACGAATGGCCCGGGGCATGGGATATCATGATGACCTGGTTCGGCGTGCCCAATGTGTGGGGAGTGGATGCCAACGGGGATCTGATCCACAAATCCCAGACGGAGGAATACAAGACGGCGCTCAAAGCGTTCCGTGAATTATATTCCATGGGAGTCATCAATGACGGCAGCAGGGGAATCACGTCTTTTGTGGAAGTCACAGAGGGGAAAGCGGTAGACGAGGGCCTGAAGACCTCCAAGGGCGGCTGCGGAGTGCAGGTGCTGGACGGACTGCGCAAGGTGCAGACCTATTTTGAGAACGAGGGCCTCACCACGGAGGACGAGCTGATGTTCACCATGGCAGGCTACGTGGATACCGGAAAGGGGCCGCTCTGCTATCCTACCACCGGCATGAACAATATGCTGGCCGTCACCAAGAGGAACATCAAGACGGAGGAGCAGCTGAGAAGGGTGCTGCAGTTTTTGAACGATCTGAATGACGGCGTGTGCATGAACCTGCTGGAGTACGGCTGGGAGAATGAGACCTATTCCATTGACGAGAACGGATACGTGATAGATTTTGACGCAGATACCAAGGTGGCCAACGGGATCCCGGCGGGACATAATAGCGGATTCCAGAATGTGCTGACCTATTTCACGGCGGAGGAGAATGCGAGGCCTGCCGCCAGACCGCCCTACACCAGCCCCATCCGACTGCTGGAGGAGCAGCTCTACAATGACAACATACCTTACTGTGTCCACAATAAGGGCGCAGGCTATGTGTCCCAGACCTACACCGACAAGGGCAAGGATCTGGATGCGATCATTGCCGACGCCCAGCTGAAATACATCATCGGCGAGATCGATGAAGGGGGACTGGACGAGGCGCTGAAGAGCTGGTGGGCTGCCGGAGGCGAGGCGGTCACGCAGGAAATGAACGCTCTGTACCATGGGGCAGGGAATTAGAGGGTGCGGAACCCGGTAAGCGGGATAAAGCAGAGCTTTTGGCTTCATAAGACATGGACTTGTCAGATTATGCAGGAGAAGGACATAAGACATAATCATGACGATATGGCAGAAAGATTACATAGGAACAACAAAGAAATTATAAGGAAATTATGAAGAGAAGAGGTTTCGGGTCTTGAGATTCGGAACCTCTCCTTATATACTCATGATAGGCTGTATGGCATAATGAAAAGTATCAGGACGTAAGTAAGGTGGCAGAGGCTGAAACGGAAAGCCGTGAGCCGCTGGGCAGGAGCGGACGGTAGAGATTAGAGATGAGGGAGGCGGAAGAGATGAAAGAGCTGTGGTTCGATGAGCCCGCAAGAGAGTGGAAGAAGGCGATTCCCATAGGAAATGGTCGTCTGGGGGCCATGGTGCAGGGAGGGATTTATCAGGAAAGGCTCCAGATGAATCAGGACAGTCTTTATTACGGAGGACCTGCAGACCGGATCAATCCGGATGCAAGGGAGCATCTTCCGGAGGTCAGGAGGTGCATTCTGGCAGGCCGGATCAGGGATGCGGAGGAGCTTCTGAAGCAGTGCTTCTCAGGGGTTCCCCTGCGCCACAGAGTCTATCAGACGCTGGGAAACGTGGATCTGGCCTATAAGATCAACGGATGGGGAGAAGGCGGCGATAAGGACGGAAAAATAAGAGCGGAGGGAACAGGCGGCGCTCAGGGGCCGGAGAAGGAGCGGGCCGTACCTGAGGCGGAAGGGTATCGCCGAAGGCTGGATCTGGACCAGGGGCTGGCGCAGGAGAGCTTCGTGCTGGACGGGTGCAGTATTTCTAAGGAATATCTGGCCTCCTACCCTCATGGCGTGGCTGTCGTGGCGATTGAAGCCCGGAACGGAAGCGTTTCCCTGGCTGCCGGGGTGAACAGACCGCTCTATTATGATCAGATAGGACGACTGGACGAAAGAACCATCTATATGTCCGGCTCCATGGGAAAGGGCGGCGTGGAGTGGATCATGGGGCTCCGGGCGGTGTGCGTGGGAGGAGAGGCCGGCGTTCTGGGACAGCGGCTGACTGTCACGGATGCGGAGAAGATTTACCTTTATCTCGCCTGCGAGACATCTTATTATGAAAATAATGTCAGGGAAACGCTCTGCCGCCGTCTGGATGAGGCGGAGGCGGCGGGCTATGAGGCGGTGAGGGAAGCGCATATACGTGACTATCGGGAGCTGTACGGAAGGGTTTCCCTTTCATTGGAGGACGGACAGAAGACGGAGGCCCAAGGGGGAGAGGCTGGCCTGCCCGTGGACGGAAGACTGGAAAAGGCACAGGGACAGGAGCAAGGACAAGACCGACACCAGAACGAAGAAGGTTTTACCGCCGGTTTTGCGGAGCTGTATTTCCAGTACGGGCGCTATCTGTTGATCTCCTCCAGCAGGCCGGGCAGTCTTCCTGCGAACCTGCAGGGCATATGGAACGACAGCATGAATCCTCCCTGGGGCAGCCGGTACACGATCAATATCAACACCCAGATGAATTACTGGCCTGCCGAAACCTGCAGCCTGCCGGAGTGCCATCTGCCTTTGTTCGACCTGCTGCTGCGGATGTGGGACAAGGGGAAGGAGACGGCGGAGAGGATGTACGGCTGCCGGGGCTTTGTGGCCCACCACAATACGGATCTCTGGGGGGACTGCGCGCCTGACGGCACATGGCTGCCGGGCACCTATTGGGTCATGGGAGGGGCATGGCTCTGCACCCATATCTGGCAGCATTATCTGTACACGGGCGACAGGGAGTTCCTGCAAAGGCTCTATCCCGTTATGGAGGACGCAGTGCTGTTCTTTCAGGATTTCCTGATAGAGGCTGACGGGGAGCAGCTGATCTGCCCCTCTGTCTCTCCGGAAAACACGTACATACTGCCGGACGGGGTCAGCGGCTGCGTGGAGGCGGGAACCACCATGGACAATGAGATCCTGAGGGATCTGCTGGAGGGTTATCTGAAGGCCTCGGATGTGCTGGAGACAAGGGGCGAGAGGGTGGAGCAGGCTAGGAGAATGCTTGACAGGATACCAAAGCTTCAGATCGGCAGGTATGGCCAGATCATGGAGTGGCGCAGGGACTATGAGGAAGCGGAGCCGGGGCACAGACACATTTCCCATTTATATGGGCTGCATCCCTCCAATCAGATCACGGCGGACAAGACGCCCCGGCTGGCCGAGGCCGCCGAGAGGACGCTGGAGCGCCGCCTTGCCTACGGAGGAGGCCATACGGGCTGGAGCTGTGCGTGGATCGTCAATTTCTATGCACGGCTGGGCCGGGGCGACAAGGCGCTGGAGAATCTGGTGAAGCTCTGGGAGAAATCCACTTTCCCTAATCTCATGGACACCCATCCCTTAGGGGATAATGGATTTGTGTTCCAGATAGACGGCAATCTGGGGGCCACAGCCGCCATGGTGGAAATGCTGATCCAGAGCGACGAGGACAGGATCGTGCTTCTGCCTGCGCTGCCAAAACAGTGGAGCCGGGGGCGGCTGACCGGTGTGACCGCAGCGGGAGGCATCCGGGCGGATCTGGCGTGGGAGGACGGCAGACTGGCGGAATACAGCTTCACTGCGGATCGGGAGACGGAAGTGACAGTGGTATATGGGGAGCAGAAATGGCAGGTGAAGCTGCAGCCCGGAAAACGGACAGATAAAACTTCTGTCCCTTGTACAGAAAGTCAGATTTTGCTATAATCACCCTACGGCTTACCATTGCTGTCCCCGATTTTATGACATGAAATAGATGTGCCTATGCCCATGGAATAGAGGCGGCAGGATCGGTAAGGCGCCGATCAGTCTTGCTGCCAGGAAATCGGTCATTATAGGAGAAAGTATAGGGAGAAGAAGATGGAAATGAATAAAGAGGAATTGCTGAAGCTCTCGCCCGGAGAGCTGACTGATATGGGGATATGCCCCACCTGCTTTAATCGTGAAAACGGGGGTGCGCTTTATGGCGACAATTCTGATAAATTGTTGTACGAGGATGAAGATATTGAGTGTTTTTTTGTTGGTAATCCGAGGGCGGACGGCCATATGTGTATTGCTGCCATGGAACACTATCACGATATGAGTGAAGCTCCCGACCGTATCAATGAAAAGATGATCCGTTTCGCAAAAAGATTTATGCAGATCATCCGCAAGGTGTACGGCTGCGAACGTGTCTATCTGTG
>CANOFQ010000095.1 GCA_947565325.1 uncultured bacterium | reverse complement strand
CCTGCTCTTCCTTCTCTGCGCAGCCCCCCAGGATCAGTGCTCCCAGAAGGAATAATATTTTTGATATGAAGCTACGCGGTCTATTCATATCAAAAATATTATTCCTTCTGGGAGCACTGCTCCTGGGGGGCTGCGCAGAGAAGGCAGAGCAGGGCAGAGAAAGAGGGTTCGGAGGGTACCTCTACATGGCGGAGGAGATCCCCGCCGACCTTCTTGCGGAGGAGCATGGCATACCCAAGAACTTCAAGTGCCAAGGGGGCTTCCTATACTATTCCAAAGATGGCAGTATCTATAGGCATCCTCTGGACACGGACGGGGAGGGAGGCAGGCTGCTGGCAGAGGGCCGGAGCCAAGTGGTCGTGGACGGCAGTGGCGGAAACGGAAACGTGATGGACTTTACTGTATCCAGCGAAGGAGACATCTTCTACGTTGCGGCCAGCATGAGCTGGAGCTTCAGCGACCAGAGGGGCGGCCTCAGGGTGACGGGGGAGACCCTTGTCAGGAAGAGGGGGGACGGCGGGAGGGTCTACAGCTTCCCCGTGGCCGGCCCGTTCACCTCCTCCGAAGTGTGCACCGTCGCACTGGACGGCAAAGGGTATGCGTTCCTGCTGGCGGGAGACACCCTCTACGTGGTGGACGGGGAAGGGGCGGAGACGGGCAGGATCTCTATGGAGGGATACGCCTCTGACAACCGCTTTGCGGAGGCGAGGTTGCTGGAGGGCCCCGGGGGAAGAGTGTACTACTGTCCGGACACTAACAGCAGCCGGCTGAATAGCCGGCTGGAGGTCTACGAGGTCACGGAGGAGAACAGCGTCTACAGCCTGAAACTGCTGGAGGGGGAGGGCTGGGAGGACAAGGAGGTCAGCGGCCAGCTCTTCTGCTCGCCATGGGGCCTGCTGCTCAACGGGCTGGACGGCATCCTGCGCCGGTATGATAGGGCGGAGGGGGCATGGCGGGAGCTGCTGCGCTGGAGCGACAGCAACATGGTCAGCAATGTCAGGGAGATTGCGCCCTTCTCAGAGGAGGGGATGTTTGTGTACTGCGGCGAGCTCATTTATGGACCCGAGCTGTATGCCCTGACGAGGAGGCCGGTGGAGGAGGTACCGGAGAAGGTGGAACTGGTGCTGGCCGGTGTGGAGAGTGCGGACAGGGATCTGGAGAGGGCGGTGGCAGCGTTCAACCGCATGAACGGGGACATCCACATTACCATAGAGATCTATACCGGAGCGGAGGCTGAGATGCAGCTGGATGCCGCTATCGTGTCCTCCGATCCGCCGGATCTGCTGGATCTGGGCAGCATAGACATAGTGAAGTACGCAGAGAATCAGGCGCTGGAAGATCTTGCGCCCTATCTGGAGGCCAGCACAGTGCTTGATAAGGAGATGTTTCTGGAGAACGTACTGGAGGGCAGCACCTTCGGCGGGAGGCTGGTATGCATCCCGGCAAGATTTGTCTTTGAAACTGTCGTGGTGAGGAGACGACAAGCGGAAGCGGACTCCGGCTGGGACATGGAAGAGATGATGGCGTTCGCAGAAGGGCATTCGGAGCATAGGCTGATGGGCTATCAGGACTTCTCCCATCTGCTGGATCTCTGCGAAGACTATATCATGGAGAGCTACATAGACTGGGAGGAAGGGCGGTGCAGCTTTGAGAGCGAGGGCTTCTGCCGCCTCATGGAGTGGCTGACGGAACTTGGGGAGGATCCGGGCGAACTCATATGGAGCTTTTCGCTGAATGAGGATACGCTGCTGGCAGTGGACAGAATATCGCTTCTGCATACATGGCTGACTATGGAGGAGTGGCTGGGGGAGCCCTATGTCCTGAAGGGCTTCCCCACGCAGGACGGCAGGGCGCTGCACCATGGAATAGGGGAAACGAGTGCGGCGATTCTGGCGGGCTCCTCCCATAAGGAGGAGGCATGGCGGTTTCTGGAGTACCTGCTGGGGGAGCATCAGGAGGGGAGGATAGAGATCACCGAACACTTCTCAAGCCGCAGGGATCTGCTGGACAAGATGATGGAGATCATGGATGTTGAACGCCGCCGGGATGACAATGGAAACATAATAGACTACATCGCAACCGAATCCGGCGGCATCCAAAAGCTGCGCTGGAGAAGGTATGTAGACGGCAAGCTGGAGGACTGCTATGGCCTGAGCCGGGAGGAGGCGGACGGGATACTGGAATTTCTGGGATCGCTGGACTTCGCCCCTATGAGCGCAAGGGAGCGGGAAATTCTCGGGATCATCACAGAGGAGATGGGGAGCTACCAGAAGGGCTACAAGTCCATGGAGGAGGTGGCGGCGGTCATCCAGAACAGGGCCGAGGTGCTGCTGCAGGAGCACCGCAGGTAGGCGGCACCGCTTTCCATGACAATTTCTTCCCAAAGGTTTACTTCCCTTTCCCGAAATGTTATAATGCAGCTAAGTTTCATCACCTGCAGCCAGCCCTTCACCTTATGGGCCAGAGCAGGGCACCGCCGTCCCCGGCCTGTCCCGGCGCAGGGGCCGCACCCGCCTGCAGGAATTCATGAGAAGAGAGGTATGACATGAGCACAAATTACCGTATCCCTATTCCGGCGCTGGGGTTCCAGCCCCCCGTCTACGCATGCCGGTACAACGACAAGCCCTTTGAGCTTGACGGCAATCTGGAGAAGGAGTTCTGGAGGAACATCCCCTTCACGGACAATTTCAATGACATCGAGGGCAGCATTCGCCCCACCCCCAGATTCCGCACCCGGGCAAAGATGGCATGGGACAAGGAGAATCTTTACATCGGCGCCCTTCTGGAGGGGGACGAGATCTGGGCGAATCTCACGGAGCATGACTGCGTAATTTTCCACGACAATGATTTTGAGATCTTCATCGATCCTGATTCGGACACGCAGGCTTATTTTGAATATGAGATGAATGCGCTGAATACCACATGGGACCTGCTTCTCACCAAGGCCTATCGGGACAACGGGAAGCCCGTGAACGGTCTGGAGCTTAAGGGAATGCGCTCCGCCGTGTACATCGACGGAAAGCTGAACAAGCCCGGCTCCCATAACCGCTCTTGGTCCGTGGAGGTAGTAATTCCCTTCGCTGCGCTGCAGGAGTGCGCCGCAGAAAACCGCCCTCCTCTGCCGGGAGAATATTACCGTGTCAACTTCTCCAGAGTGCAGTGGAAGGTGGACATCGTGGGAGGCGCTTTCCAGAAACGGCTGAACAAGGAAACCGGCAGGCCCCTGCCGGAGGACAACTGGGTATGGGCCCCCACCGGCGTGATCAACATTCATTATCCTGAGCTGTGGGCGTTCCTCTTCTTCACGGACCAGCCAAAAAGCTCCAAGGATTTCCCCGTCCCCGAGGACGAGCTGCGCAAGTGGGAGCTGCGCAAGCTCTATTACGCCCAGCAGGCCTGTCTGGACGAGACCGGCAGCTACACCGACAGCCTTGACACGCTGAAGGAGATTCTCGCCAGACTCAGCCCCTGCGAGGCCAACAAGACCGTGGCGGAGCTTCCCTACAGCCTCAGCGTCACGCCCCACAGCTTCGAGATCACCTGCCCCGCCGCCGACGGAAGGAGAGTTCTGGCCATCTTCTCCGACGGAAAAACCAGCTGGTTTTCTGCACCCACGGCGTAACCCATAAACAGCCGCACCTGCAACGGAGAGACGCAGGTGCGGCTGTTATTGTTACTTTTAAATCCATTGGTTCGATTTTGACCTTCACATCTGCAAAGATATCCGCCACTGCCATGCTCAGGTGGACACTTCTGCAGCACCTATGCGGCATATCCGCAAGAATATTTGCAAGATCTTCTTACTGCAGCACCTTCCACAGCATGTCCGCAAGGCCCACGTTATAGCCGGCATCGCTGTAGATGCACTCCCGACCGGCCTCTGCCACCACCGCAAGAGGCAGCTTCCCCACCTCCCGGCCCAGCGTCTTGGCCAGTGTCCTGTAATTTTCCCCGAAATCATCCAGCAGCGGGCAGATCCCCGGCAGCGCCTCCATGGTTCTGTGCAGCGTGGCATTCTTCAGATCCTCCGGAGACTTCAGCACCGCATAGACGGGCGCTGTCAGCTCCCTGAAGTCCTCCTTTTTCTCATACAGCTCGTTCAGAATATGCTCCGTCGGCTCTCTGGTCACCTCCAGCCACAAGAAAAGGGCCTTCCCGCCGCCGGAAAGCGCCGACAGCTTCTCCTTACGCCCGTCCAGATGCGCAAGCTCAAAATCCTCGATTCCTATTCTTGTGAGCAGCGCCTCCACGGAGACCTCCTTCAGAGAAATGACCATCTCCTTATGTTCCCCGCTCTGAAGGGCAAAGACAGCCATCCTTGCCAGCTGGTTTCCGTTCTTTTTCCGGTTCACGGTGAAGATCCGGTATATGCCGGGCCGCAGCTTCAGCTCCAGTCTGCCGTCCCTCATTTCCTCCGTCTTGCCCCACAGCCCAAGGCGCAGGAAGCCGTCTCCCTCAAAGCGCTCCAGAGAATAATGCTCCCAGTCACTTAGCTTCACGTTGCCGTCCTCCACCAGCGTCAGACTGCAGGCAGCCTCGCCGGACTCCTCTCTGGAAGCCCCTGCCGCCCTGAAGCAGCCTCTGGGGCTGTCTTTTCCGCCGCAGCCAGCCTCACCGCTGTTTTCCCTGCAACTGTTCTCTTTGCAGCTATTTTCTTTGCGACTGTTTTCTTTGCAGCAGTTTCCGTCACTGCTGTCATTTTTGTGGCTGTTCTCTCCGCAGCCATTTTCTTCACCGCCCGCTTCCTTTCTGTCGCCATCCTCGCAGTAATATTCAATCCTGCCGTCAAAATGGCTCAGCCTTGCGGGGATCCCCAGACTTCTGTAGAGATTGACACAGAACACCTCTCTGGAATGGCTGCTGCCCACGCCGCCCCTGACACAGCCCACGGAGGTCGTGATCAGGTTCTCGTACTCCTGCTCCGGCATGGAGACGATCCACTGCTCCGCCAGCTCCGGCAGACAGTCCGGATTGCGGCGGATCCGCTCCTTCGTCTCCTCGTCGATGCAGCGGCGCAGGAATTCCCGGCAGCATACAAGAAGCTCGTCGGACACTCTGGGGCAGACCAGATACCGGAAGAATATCTCCTCGGGCACGGTTCCCGCATAGGCCGCTGCCGCCCTACAGCAGTCCTTCAGCACATCGGCTTTGATATCCCAGTAGTCTTTCTCCCGCAGAGTCTTCAGTACCTCCAGCTTCCAGTGGTCTGGTGCAGGAGTTTCCCAGCAGCCCTCTTCTCCGCAGCCGAACCCACAGTCCAGCTCCAGTGCCTCCCACTCCAGAAACCGCAGGATCTCTCCTATATTACCATGGGCCTTGCGGAGAATGTCTTCCGCCAGCGCTCTGTCTTCCCCGGAAAAGCGACCCAGAACCCTCTCCGCCTCCCGCTGATCATAAAGCCCTGCCGCTTTCCTCTGGCGGTATTCTGCGGCCTTGGCCAGACGGGCGGCCCCGGATTCCTCCTGCTCTCTGGTCAGCACGCCATTGTGGATTTCCGCAGGCTTCGGCGCATGAAATTCCAGCTCCCTCCAGCCTTCCCAGCATTCCGGTTTTTCTCTGAGCACTACCGTACATTCCGCACTCTCGCCGGGCGCAAGCTCCCGGAGGGACACCATTGTCTCGCCGTATAAAGATCCCCCGCCCTGCAGCGTCCCATTGCTCTGTAGCGTTCCACCGTCCTGCAATGTACCCTTCTTGCTCTGCGGCGCTCCGTTTCCCTGCAGCGCCCTTTTTTCCTGCCCGGATCCTGCATCTGCGCTGATATACAGATCGCCCAGCCCCGTGGTCAGCCTAACTACGCCGCAATCTTCTCCTTCCGTCCCTGCCCTGACCAGTGCCACGCTGCCCAGTTCTCCGTGGTTGGCTACCTGAAAATTCAGCCTTGCGCCGGGCACCGGCAGACCGGTCTCATCCACTGCCTTCACCGTCAGCCGGACAGTCTGGGCATACCTCTCCATCTGGTTCAGAACCTTGGCCATGCCCTTAGGCCCCACCTGCAGCTCCTGCGGGTCGTCCTTTCCGAACCATCTGGTGTGCAGTATCATGGCCCGGGAGGCAGGCTCCACGAACCATCCCCGGTCCAGCCTCTCCTCCGGCTCGCAGGCCCCGAAGAAATGCCATTCCCCGTCGCACCATACCTCCACCCATGCGTGATTGTCGTCGCAGTGGGTCCAGAGGGGCGCATAGATCTGGCGGGCCGGAATGCCCACGCTGCGCAGGGCCGTCACCCCCAGCGTAGACTCCTCCCCGCAGCGGCCCATGGTGACGCCGAACATGGTCCGGGGATTCTGGGTCCTGCCGTCCGTGGAGCGGTAGGTTGCCTCTCTGGCGCACCAGAAATTCACCTCTATGGCCGCATCGTACATGGAACCGCCCTGCGCCAGCCGGGAGCCCTCTTCCGCCGCCGCCATGATCCTGTCGTGGAAGAATCCTCTCACGTCTGCGATATCCTCGTTGTTCACCCTATAATGGAGCACATAATTGGCAAAAATCTTCTCCGGCACCCTGCCGGCAAAAAGCCCCTGATTCCACAGATAGACCCCGTGTCTGGCATAGGCCAGAAACAGACTTGCGGGATAGTCCAGCAGGTCGCTCAGAGGCATGGCGCTGTAGAGGAAGGTCAGCGCCTGCGCCTCGTCCTCACTGCAGCGGGCAATGGTGTCCAGAATCTCCCGCTTCCTCTCCCCCAGCAGTCTTGCGGACAACGCCCTGGGCAGCCCCTGCCCCACGCCCTGATTCTGCCTCATCTCCTGAAGCCTTTCATCCAGCAGAGCCATCTGCTTCTCAAAGGCTGTTTTGATTTCTCTATCATATTCCGCAGAAAACATAGTCTCCTCCCAAAATCCTACTTCTACGTTATCCCTGTCCTTCTACGTTATCCCTATCCTTTTACGTTATCCCTGTCCTTTTACGTTATTCCAATTCTTTTAAGCTATCCCTTCCTTTTAGGCTATCCTTTTCTCGGGAACTGTCCCTATACAGCTTTCCATTCCGCATAAAAGGAACAGTCCACCGTCAGCATTAAACCCTCTTTCGGATTAACATGATCCGTTCCACCCGACACCATAAACAACCTAAACAGCCCCAGCCCGCTGAACCCACATATGGCGGCGAAACCGGCAGGATGCTCCTTCTCTTATATAGCACACGGGAAGAATCCCTCTCAAGGATTCTTCCCGCAAATGCATGAAAGTCTATCCTGGCTTACCTATGTGAAAGGTCCTTACAGTCTTTCCTGAAGGTTATTTGTGCATCTCCTCATACAGAGCGTCCAGCAGCGTTCCGGTGCTGTCGCACTTATGCTCCCAATAGAAGACTCCACCATAGCCCTTTTCCTTCACATAGGCCGCCTTGGCCCGCATGGACCGGGGATCGTCATAGGAGAGGAAGGTAGAGCCGTTGAACAGCCAAGGCGCCTGCGCCTCCTCATCCCAATAGCTGGTATAGCCGTTCTTGTCTATATAGTCTCTCACCAGCACGCCGTAATCCGGCCCGTAGCCGCCTCCCTTGGGGCAGAGCACCAGCAGGCCATGGTTCTCGTCGTCCTTCAGATCATCCCACCTTCTGGAATAGAACGCCGCACCCATGATAAGCTTGTCGGCGCTGGCACCGTATTTCACGAACAGCTCCAGAGCCTGCGCACAGCTGTTCATGAACACATCCGCAGGTTTGGAAAACAGCTGGGTGTGATGTCCCGCCAGCGCATGGAAGCCGCACTTCAGGTCATAGGTCATGACATTGATATAGTCAAGGCACTCCATCAGCTCCGGCAGCTCCACACAGTTCACATAATACAGATCCGCCCCTGCCGCAATGGTGAGATACCGCTTCTTGCCGCCGATGGCGTCAAGCCTGCTGCGGATCGCCTTACAGAACAGCGTAAAATTGTGCCTGTCATCAGGGGACACCGCACTGTTGTTGGAGGGCACGCAGGGGTACTCCCAGTCTAGATCGATGCCGTCCAGATCATATTTCACGGCGGCCTCCGCCAGATTTGCCGCAGCCTTCTCCCGCATCTCCTCTGTGCCGCAGCACACGGTGAAAGCGTCTCTGTCTGCCTGCACCATGGAAAGCACGATGCGCAGCTTGTCGTTCCATTTGCGGATCTGGGGGATCATGTCGATCTTGTCCTGCCTTCCCGCAACCGTGACGCTTCCGTCATTATGCAGCTCCCCGAAGGCCAGATTGATCCCCGTGAGCTTTTTTGCATCCTTCTCCGTGAACTCCCCGCTTCCTAAATATCCGATGATTTCATTTTTCATGATTACATCCTTCCTGCCCGCCTGAGCGGGCATTCTATTTTTCCCATTTTCCGCACGCAGTTTTCCGCATTCGGCTTTTCCACATACCGCTTTTTCTGCATTCGGCTCTTCCGTGGGCAGCCTTTTGGCACCCGGCTTTTCCGCATACCGCCTTTTCCGCATTCGGCTCTTCCGTGGGCAGCCTTTTTGGCACCCGGCTTTTCCGCATACCGTTTTTTCAGCATTCGGCTCTTCCGTGGGCAGCCTTTTTATACTCGGCCCTTCCGCATACCGCCTTTCCACGGGCAGCCTTTTTACGTTCGGCCCTTTCCGCACGGAATCAGCTTTTTCTTTTTACCCCTGGCTCCGCAGAACGTCCCCGTACCAGTAGAACACCGCCGAAATCTTCATCAGGTCGCCCTCCTTGCTGTTCTCTCTCCAGAGCCTCTGATAATAATGCAGGCAGCGCTCCAGGTCAGCAGCCAGCTTCCCGCCGTTCTCAGGCTTCTCGCCCTTCTTCAGCTTATCGAGGAACATGCCCACCTCATTCCAGCAGCGGATCATCTCAAGAGACACATGGGCGCATTCCACGATTCCCCTATAAGCGCTGTCCATGCTTCTGCTCACCTCCCGCAGACGCACCTCCAGCTTTGCGTTGCGCTCGTTGCATTCCGGCGCCTTCTCCATGTTCAGCTCCTCGAAGTTCTTGAGGATCTTCTCCCGGTCCACACCCTTCAGGGCCCACTCCTTTATGTTTGCCACATGATACCAGTCAAAGGCCGTGGTGCCGTTGATCCTTGCCAGCAGGCCCACCAGCTCTCCGGAGGCATCCCCGAATTCCAGCACGGAAATCTGCCGGTTCAGCTCCTCGTACTCCGGCACCTTCTCTCCCCAGGAACAGACTGCGCCGTAGATCAGGCCGGGAATGGAGAACACGGGATGGTTGATATGTCCGAAATCGCCCCAGTCCGTGTTCAGAACGCCGATGGCTTCATAGGTTCTGGCATAATTGCACATTCTGATGATGTTCTCGTAGCTGCCCTTCATGTAATTGACCCATGTGTTCCAGCCGCACACACCGGGACACAGATACTGGGTGGCTCCCACGCTATGGAGAGTCTTCGCCTCCCTGTCGGACTGGTTTGCGGCATAGCCCCATGTGAGGCAGACGACTTCCTTCGGCAGCTTCTCATACAGCTCCGGATGTCCGCTGATGATGTCTCCCCAGAACATGGGCGTCTTGCCTCTGGCGATCAGGAACTCGAACAGCTCGTTGATGTAATCCAGATACAGCTGGCCCGTTCCCTTCTCCTTTGCAAGCTCCGCACTCCTGCCCTTGCCCAGATCGAACGTCTCGTCCGCACAGATATTGAACTTGTCCGTGCGGAACAGCTGCATATACTCTTCTATCAGGCCCTTCACCAGCTCGATGGCAGCCGGGTTGGACACGTTCACCGTATGATGATCCATACGATCCCGGAACGAAAACAGCTTTGCGGTCTCCACGCTGTCCGACAGCTCGCACAGCTCCTGATGGCTTCTGGTGCCCAGAAGCTTATACAGATGGCCGAAGGAAGACAAGGAGGGAACCAGCTCAATTCCCCTCTCATAGCAATAATCATCCAGCTCCATGATCTCCTCCGCCGTAAGAGGAGTGTCGTCCCTCCAGAGCTCCGTCTCGTCCCGGAACAGATAGGAATGCTCCACGTAGAGCTGCAGCTGATTCATCTTATAGAAGCAAAGCGTATCCGCCAGCTTCTTCAGGTTGTCCAGATTCTGGATACGTCCTCTGGTGACGTCATGGTAGTAGCCCCTGTTCTTCATGTCAGGCTCGTCCTGGATGGACACACAGGGGAGAAGCCCGCCGCTCTGGCGGACGATCTGGCGCAGGGTCTGCACGGCCCAGCCAAGGGCGTTCAGGCTTCCGCCCCGGAGAACCGCCCCCTCATCCGTCACATCTACGGTGTAGCAGTACTCTCCCATGGAATCCTCCACCTTCAGCAGGATGTCCCCGCTGCGGGAGACCCCCCTGCACATTTCAAGGCGCAGGCCGGCCCATCTTGAAATCTCCTCCTTCAGCTGCGCCCCATAGACGCCTGCTCCCTGAGGGCAGGATGCGTCCATGACGATCATGCTGTTCATCCTGAGAGTCAGATTACCCTCTTTCTCCTCCATCTGTTTCGGCAATGGCAGTAAAATCATCTCGCTACCTTCCTTTCTTTCGCCGTGCCAATGAACTCCCCTCTCTTATGGCCCCTCCCTCCGCAGAGCCCAAGAGCCGTCCCTGAAAGAACGGCCCTCCTGCCCTTACGGCTTTCCTCCTGCATCTCTGGCTCGTGAGGGAAAAGTATCATTTTCTCGGCTTTATAATTGTATATGATTGATAGTTCCAAACTCCCGTATACTCAATACAGCGCTCAAAACGTCAGCCCACTTGGAGTATAACAAAGATTTCCA
>CANOFQ010000094.1 GCA_947565325.1 uncultured bacterium | reverse complement strand
TCATGGAGGATATTCTGTTGCCCTTCAGGGCGGAGGTGAAGAGAATGCTGCTGACAGAGTATAATGAGAAAAAGTACATGAAGATGTTTCGGAAGGAAGCCCGGGAGGAGGGGCTGGAGGAAGGACGATTAGAGGGACGCCAACAAGGACTTCAAGAGGGCCGTCAGGAGGGACGCCAACAAGGGCTTCAGGAGGGGCTTCAGGAGGGACGCCAACAAGGGCTTCAGGAAGGACTTCAGGAAGGACTTCGGAAAGGGCTTCAAGAAGGACAGAGCCGTTTGTTAGCTACCATGCTCAAAAATGGGGTATCTGAGGAACAGCTCTCCAAATGGACTGGCATCCCTTTAAATGAGATCAAGCAAGCTCAGGGAGTCAAGAAATCATGACGATTATTTCAAAATTTTCCGCAATTCCAGACAAATAAGATAACAGAAGTAAGCAGAAGTAAGCAAAAGCAAATAAATGCAAACAAAAGTAAACAAATGGAAGCAGAAGCAGAAGCAGACATAAACCTTAAAATACCAAGATGGAAACGAAAAGACGCAGGGAACAGTGAATTGTAAACCATGCGTCTTTTTACATTATAAAAAAATATAAAAATTCGTCGTCAGACGGACATGAAATCTGTAAGGCGAATAGCTTCGCCTTTTCAAACAGCAATATATAACCAGATGTTAGCAACCAGTAAAGAGATTTTCGCAGCGGGAAATGCTACCATAAAAATGTACTAAAGTATACTGGAGATTTTTTCAGACAGGTGTTCCGGACTATGGTACGGCGGCCCGGGAATGCCTGCGCAGATGCGAAAAGGGAGGTAGGGGCATGAGGGTGAAGAACTCTTTGGCTCGAGCGGCTATTGTGTGGGGAATGGCTTGTGTGCTGCTGCTGACGGGCTGCGGCGGTGCCGGGGACGAAGTGTCGGGACAGGTCGGCGGATCGGGCGGGCAAACTGACAGCGATTCTTTGGGAGCGGACATCGAAAAAGACAAAGAGGCATCCGGAGGAGCAAGTGACGACAAGCAGTCTTCTGAGGGGGACGAGGGCAAATCAGCGGAATCTGCCGGAGACAAGAGCCCCGGTGAAGACGGAGAGGCCGCTGGAGACGGGAAGCAGAGCGGAGAGGGAGAACGGGACAAAGACAAAGATCCCGCCCAGAGTCTGGACAAGGAGGGAGACGAAATGGCAGAAAGCAGACTGCGCCGCCCCGTGTCGCCGGAGCAGCCCATGTGGATCGTCCATATCGACACATGGAACTATGCGGATCCTCAGAAGATCATCGATCTGATCCCCGAGGACATCCTGCCCTATGTGGTGTTCAATATTTCACTTTCCATTTCATGGGACAGCGAGACCCATGAATGGCTGATGGTGCATGACGGCTATGAGACGGCCAAGTCTTGGCTGCGGACCTGTGCGGAGGAGGGGGTATGGGCCATGATACAGCCGGCCAGCGGGGGACAGTGCCATTTCCCGGACTATGACGCCTCCACGGACTATGAAGATACGCTTTACGCTGAGTTTTACAGAGACTATCCGAATTTCATAGGCTTCAACTACTGCGAGCAGTTCTGGGGCTTCGAGTCGGCGGACTTCCCGGTGACGCCCGTGGAGCGCTATGAGCATTTTGCGAAGCTGCTGGAGCTGGGCGACAGATACGGCGGCTATCTGGTGGTGAGCTGGTGCGGCAACCAGTGGAGCCCTGCCATCAATCCAATGGCTATGCTGAAGCAGGTTCCCGCCTTTGAGGAGGCCTGTGGGAAATATACCCAGAATTACATACTGTGCGAGAAATATACCCAGACCAGCTATCTGTCTGACATGGAGAGCCTTGTGCTGGGGACATGGCTCTCGGGATACTGCGGGCAGTTCGGCGTGCGCTACGACGAGTCCGGCTGGACGGACGCAGGGGGCGAGGGGCAGGAGGAATATCGTCTCTCCACCTCTCTGGCGGTGGATTTCGAGCGGTTCGCCCTGAACGGGATGACGGTGGTGGACGGGCCGGAGCTGATCTGGGTGTCGGACTTCCGGGAGCTGCCCCCTTCCGTGGGAGAGGACGGCTATGCCCAGAGGGGATGGCAGGTTGTGCCGGAGTTCGAGAACGTGGCCATAGATATGTTTCGCAAGGTGCTGGACGGCACCATCCGGATTCCCGGCCGGGAGGAGGTGGTGGAGCGCACGAAGCTTGTGATCATCAACGACGTGGAGACGGGCACCATTGACGAAAAGTACAGTACGCCGGCCACGCTCTTTGAGGGACTCTACCGCATGGAGGACGACGGAAACTTAAGGAACAACCACTCCTTTTATAAAAGCACGGGGCGCTACCCTTCCGTTCCGGTGGTTTACGGTCTGCGGGACGAGCTTGCAAAGTCCTTCGAGGTACAGGTGTATCAGTCGGATCTGGTTCCCCAGTGGCCTCCTGCGGAGCACGGCTGGCATTCCGTGGCCAAGAAGCAGCAGGTCTACAACGAGCTTTTCCCGGAGGAGTATACGGGCGACTGCTATGCGGGGCGGCTGGAAAATACATGGGTGACCTATAATCCCTACAAAGAGGAAAAAACAGCGGAGGCAGAGCTGCCCTGCCATTACAACACTTGTGAGAAGATTGGGCTGAGCTATTCCAGATATACCTCGGCCGTCATCAACGAATATGCCGACCACATTGATTTTTATCTGAACAATTATGACGAGAAGGATGACGGGTTAAGGGAAAATATCATAAAGATCTACGGCAGCGAAAAGGAGCCAGCTTTTACCTATGAAGACAGAGGGAACAAGCAGTATTCCAGCCAGATCGCTTCCGAATGGAGGGACGGCGTGTTCACGCTGACCATCCGGCAGAACGGCCCTCTGGAGCTGCGGGTGGACTGTGCCGGCGCACTGTCGGAGCAGGGGGCTGCGCCGGACCGGGAGACGGAATACCGGATAGCAGAGATCAGCCTGCCTGCAGCGCCGCCTTTTTATCGGGGCCCCCGTCAGTATGAGGCGGAGTTCTTTGATTCCATGAATATTCAGGAAATCGTGAAGAACGGCTGCCGCACGGGAGTGGACGGCTTTCAGGGACAGGGCTATATGAAGTTCGGCAAAAAGGGAACGGCTGCCGTGAGGGACACTGTCCGCACGGCCAAGGGAGGAAGCTTTGTCATGAAGCTCCGGTATGCCGTGCCGTCGGATATAGACGGGATGGAGCTTTACGTGAACGGCGAGAAGGTGGCTGTGTTTTCGCTGGCAGCAACGGAGTCATACAGCGACTGGGCGGTCTGGGAGCAGGAGATTGTTCTGCAGGAGGGCGAGAACAGCGTCGAGCTGAAGGCGTCCGGTGAGCTGGGAGATTCTCTTTATCTTGACAACTTTGTGCTGGAGGGAGACTTCGGAGACGGGGAATGACCGTTGAAATGAAAGGCAGCCTAAACGGGAAATCGTCAGGGCGAAAATCAACAGGAACGAGAAAACATGGAAGATAACGGAAACGGAACTCGGCCGAGACGGAAATCAGCCGGGAAATTGAGGACAGCGGCGAAAACGGTTGAAACGGAAGCGGGCAGAAACGAGATCAGCCGGGGATAAACTGTCCGAAGCAGAAGGCGGCAGAAACGAAATCAGCCGGATGGATGTCAGCTGAAACGGGAGACAGAGGAGGCTGTCCGAGGCGGAACTCGGCCGAGACGGAAGCCGGTGGGAAAATCGCAAACAGCCGTGAAAACAGAAATGGCAGGGAGGGAAACAAAAATGCAGACGAAAGGTTCGGATGAAATGCAGAGCAGGGGAACGGGAAGGTGCGAGGAGGAACCCAGAGCCCCGAGGGATGCGCAGAAGAAGCGCAGCGGCTTTTACCTTATGCAGGGGAAGGACATCGCAGGCTCCGTCCAGCCTGACGGCAGAGGAATCCAGTTCCTGCACATGGACGGGGAGAGGATGATCACTGCCGCCCGGATCGTGGGCAACGTGACGGATGAGGAGATGCTGGAGCTGCTGAAGACGGCAGAGGGATTCCGCAGGCTGGTACACAGCATGGGAGTCCGGGTGGAGCTGGCGGGAGATTCCTTCCCCAAGGACTGCCCGGAGGTGGATTTCGTGTTTCAGATGTATCCCAGGAAGGATGCCTTTGTGGCCGGAACCCAGATCAAGGCAGTCATACCCACGGACGGCATGGAGTATATGGTGAAGCTGGAGGATTACACATGGTCGGACAACGACAATGCGCCAGGACAGATTCGCTTCGAGTTCCCCGGCGCCGGCTATCTGGCCCGGGTGTGGGTGAAGCTGTACCTGCAGGAGGGCTACCAGGCCCCGGAGGAGACGCAGGAGGCCCCGGTGGATCTGGAGGCCCCGGAATACGGGGAGATGATCCGGAAATCCCTGATGCAGGCAGGAAATCCTGCAAGGCTCAAGAAGGCTCTGGCCAAAGCCAGACGGGGGGAGGACGTGACGGTGGCCTTTATCGGCGGTTCCATCACCCAAGGGGCGGGGGCCATTCCCATCAACACCGCCTGCTATGCCTACAAGACCTTTCAGAGGTTTTGCCGCCTGGCGGGGAAAGGCACGGAGGAGAACATTCACTATGTGAAGGCCGGCGTGGGCGGAACGCCATCGGAGCTGGGAATGCTGCGCTACGACAGGGACGTGCGCCAGGACGGGGCCGTGGAGCCAGACGTGGTGGTGGTGGAATTTGCGGTCAATGATCTGGGGGACGAGACGGAGGGGGAGTGCTTCGACTCCCTTGTGAGGAAGATCTTTGGCGGAAAGAACGCTCCTGCGGTCATTCTGCTGTTCGCCGTGTTTGCCAGCGACTGGAATCTTCAGGAGAGGCTTGCGCCCGTGGGGGAGGCTTACAATCTGCCCATGGTCAGCGTCAGGAATGCGGTGGTGGAGCAGTTCTACAAAAAGATAGGGGAGGGGAAGCTGTTTGGCAAGAGTCAGTTCTTCTATGACTGCTATCACCCCACCAATCTGGGCCACACTGTCATGGCCGACTGCATCGGGTACCTGCTGGAGAAGGCGGACGGTATGCCCGATGAGGAGGATGACTTGAGGCTGGACGAGATTCTGCCTCCTCTGGGCGGGGAGTTCGAGAAGGTGCGGCTGTATGACAGAAGCGTCCAGATGCCGGGGATTTCCGTGGAATGCGGCGGATTTGGCGGGCAGGATGAGGAGCTGCATGCCGTGGAAATGAATCTGGATCTGACCCAGACCGGGGAATTCCCCCATAATTGGATGCATAGAAGGAGATGTAGTCATTGCTCCGAGGGAGAATCGTCTTCAATAAGAGAATTGTCTTCAATAAGAGAATCGTCTTCAACAGCCGAATCGTCCTCCGCAGCCGATCCTTTTTGCATGGACATTACTTGCACGGCGCTGCTGCTGATCTATAAGGACTCCGGCAGCGGAAACGTGGGCTGTGCGGATGTCTTTGTGGACGGTAGAAAGGTGCTGACGGCGGATCCCCATGTGAACGGATGGACCCACTGCAATCCGGTCATCTGTTTCCGGGGCGGGGAACGCAGGAAATATCATGTGGAAATATCCATGGCAGCCGGAGACGAAGACAAGGAGTTCACGATTCTGGGATTCGGCTATGTAGAATAGGAGTTTACGGGATTCCGGCACATCATACGATTATGGCTTCGGAAAGGCAACAGAAATAACGGCGGCAATGATTGCTGCTGTTATAAAAAAGCAGATCGACAGGAAGAGGTTTAGAAGAGATAGATCCAGGGTTAGAAGAAACGGATTCGGTAGAAACGGAATCGGAAGAAACGGAATCAGAAGAAACGGAATCGGAAGAAACGGAATCAGAAGAAACGGATTCGGAAGAAACAGAATCAGAAGAAACAGAATCAGAAGAAACAGATTGCGAAGGAACAAGTGCGGATGGAATAGATTCGGAGGGAACAGATTCAGACACAGCAGATGGGAAGACGGAGAGGGAGTGGAGCGAGATGGAGTGGAGCAAAGCCAATATGCCGCTGATGGTGGTGGAAGAGAGCGCTTATGAGGGCGTGAGGAGAATCGCCGGGAAGGTGGCGGAGGATATAGGGAAGGTGCTGGGAGCGGCGCCGGAGGTGGTGAGCGAGAGGGAGCTTCCTGCGAGAAGCGCAGCCTGCATGGTTCTGTGTGCCACCTTGGGAAAAAGCACCCTGCTGGAGGAGCTGGAGAAGAGGGGGCTGGCGGATTTCAGGGGTCTTCTGAAGGAGGACGGCAGCCGGAAGCGGGAGGTTTATCAGATCTGCAGGATATTCCTGAAGGGAGGGGACTGCTGCTTGGATGGCCGTGAGGAATCTCGGCTTCGGGGGGACAGCTCTGAGGATGGCCGTGAGGCTTCCTGTCCTCAGGCAGAAAAGATCTCCGGGGAGGAGTCTTTGCCGCAGGAGGAAGGGATGCCGGAGAGCATTTTGCTGATCTGCGGCAGCGACAAGAGGGGAACCATCTATGGCATGTTTTCCCTGTCGGAATACATAGGGGTGTCCCCGCTGTGCTATTGGGGAGACGTGGAGCCGCTGCATCAGGAGACGTTGCGCATAGACAAGGACATAGAGACGCTGTCCAGGGAGCCCAGCGTGAAATACCGGGGATTTTTCATCAATGACGAATGGCCTTGCTTCGGCAGCTGGGTCACGGAGCATTTCGGCGGCTTCAACGCAGATGCCTATGAGCATGTATTCGAGCTTCTGCTGCGGATGAAGGGCAATTATCTGTGGCCGGCCATGTGGACTGCCTCTTTTCCGCTGGACGGGCCGGGGAGCAGGAACGAGGAGCTGGCGGATATCTATGGAGTGGTCATGGGATATTCCCATCATGAGCCCTGCCTGAGGGCCAGCGAGGAATGGGACAAGGTGCGGGGAGAGGGCAGCAGGTACGGCAATCAGTGGAATTTCTATACCAACGAGCAGGGACTTCTGAACTATTGGGAGGATGCCCTGAAGCGCAGCGGCAAATATGAGAACATCATCACCATAGGCATGCGGGGGGAGCGGGATTCCTCCATGCTGGGGCCCGATGCCACCTTGAGGGAGAACATCGATCTGCTCAAGGACATCATCACGAAGCAGAAGGAGCTGATCCGCAGGCATGTGCAGCGGGAAAACGGGGAGATCCCCATGCTGCTGGCGCTGTATAAGGAGGTGGAGCCTTACTTTTACGGCGACGGCAATACGCCCGGCCTGAAGGACTGGGAGGGGCTGGACGGGGTAACCTGCATGCTCTGCGAGGACAATTTCGGTTATGTCCGCACCCTGCCCGGGGAGGAAATAAGAGGGCATCAGGGCGGCTTCGGCATGTACTATCATTTCGACTATCACGGTGCGCCCGTTTCCTATGAATGGGTGGACTGTACGCCCTACTCCCGGATCTGGGAGCAGATGGGGCAGGTGTATGAATACGGGATCCGGGACGTGTGGATCGTGAACGTGGGAGATCTGAAATTCCATGAGGTGCCCCTGAACTATTTTCTGGACATAGCCTATGATTTTGACCGGTGGGGCCTGGGGAATCCTCACAGCTATGAGGAGTATCCCCGGCTGTGGGCGGAGCGCACCTTCCCCGGGGCGGCCTCCTCCACCCGGGAAAAGATCGGACGGGTTCTGACGGAGTATATCAGAATCAACGGCCTGCGCAGGCCTGAGTCTCTTCACGCCGGCATCTACCATCCCTGCCATTATGAGGAGACGGACAGGATGCTGGCCCGTGCGCAGGAGCTGGAGAAGCTTTCCCTTCAGGTCATGGAGGAGCTGGGGGATGACGGGCAGGCATACTACAGCATGATTCATTATCCTGCCATGGCCAGCATGAATGTGCTGAAGATGCATCTGTATGCGGGCAAGAACCATCATTATGCGGCTCAGGGGCGGACGGCGGCCAATCTCTATGGAGAACTGACCAGGGAATGTATTCTTCTGGACAGAAAATATGGAGAGGAATGGGGAGACTTCCGGAACGGAAAATGGAACGGCATGCAGCTGGAGCAGCATATCGGCTTCACCAGATGGAATGACGACGACTACCGTTATCCTGTGACCATGCGGGTGGAGCCTGCCCATAGGCCCAGACTCAGCGTGTCCAGAAATGACGACGAGAGGACAGCAACCAAGGCCTTCGGTGCACCTATGACGATACAGGTTCCCGACTTTCAGTATGCGGGCTGCGAAAGGGTGACGCTGGAGATCGCCAACAGCGGGTGCGGCTCTCTGCATTACCGGATTTCCATGGAGGGCGGGACGCCCGTGAAAGGCGGAATCTTCAAGGAGGATCTGAGCTCCATGGAGGACGGGAGAACCGCAGAAGACGGTAAAATCATGGAGGACGGAAATTCCGGGAAGGGCGGAGCAGGCAGGCTTCTTCCCCAGTGGCTGGAGGTCTCGCCCATGGAGGGGGAGGTGGAGACGCTGGAGGAAGTGGTGCTTCTGTGTCATAGGGACAAGCTGCCCATGGAGCCCCAGAAGGTCAGGCTGCTGATCGAGGACGGGGACGCAAGGGTGGCGGTGGAGATCCTGGGCAGGGCTGTGCCCGCTGCGGACAGCAGGCAGGCTCAGGCCCAGGAGGCGCAGCTGCCTGAGCTGACCTTTCTGGAGCGAAACGGCGTGATTGCCATAGGCGCAGAGCATTTTTACCGTAAGACGGATACTGCCAAGGGGAGCTTTCAGGTCATGGAGGGCTATGGGAAGTTCGGCAGCGGCGTGAAGGTGTTCCCCGGCACGGCGGCATTCGGGGAAGAGGAGGAGAAGCCGTGGATACACTACCGGTTCGTAATCAGCGAGGCCGGGGAGTATCAGGTGGAGCTCCTGACAGCGCCCTCCAATCCCGTAAAAAGCGGCCAGAGCGTGAATCTCATGGTGAAAAGCAAAGAGGGAAGGGCCCTGAAGGCGGAGGTCATTCCCGTGGATTATAGAGGCGGAGACTTCTGGGACGGCAGGTGGTGCGCCGCAGCGCTGGATCAGGAACATCGGGCCAGTGTGACCGTGGAGCTGGGAGAGGGCGTACAGGAGCTGGCCGTGGGCGGGATGGAGGCCGGAACTGTGGTCGAGAAGCTGCTGATCTACAAGAAGGGGACGAAGCTTCCGGCTTCTTATCTGGGGCCGCAGGAAAGCTATTATATACAGAAGGGTTAGAATCTGTTCGTAGATAATTTGTTGCATTTGGCTTGTGTTTGGCTTGTCTGAAACCACAGATGCTGCACCAACTGCAAGGCTGTTCGGGGACAGTTTCCCGGAAAACACATCAACTGTAAGGCTGTCTGGGAACAGTTTCCCGGAAAATGCCCGGAACCGGGCGGGAAATGCCAAGAACCAGTAGGAAAATGCCCGGAACCGGGCGGAGGTGAGAGATGGAGACGAAAGTCGGTAGTAATCAGGCGGAAACAATGGTCAGGAATCCTATTACAAGGCTTGACTATCCGGATGTCGATGTGATCCGGGTAAAGGATACCTATTATATGGTGAGCACCACCATGCATTTCATGCCGGGCTGTGAGATCCTGCGCTCCCATGACCTGGCCTGCTGGGAGCATGCGGCCTATGTCTACGACAGGCTGGACAGCACGGCCGGGCAGAGGCTGGAGGGTGACGAGAACATCTACGGCAAGGGCATGTGGGCCGCCAGCCTGCGTTTTCACAAGGGGGTCTTTTATGTCTGCTTCGTGGCCAACGATACGGGAAAGACCTATTTGTTTACCTCGGAAGCCATTGAGGGGCCGTGGGAGAAGCGCTGCATAGAGGGCTTCTACCATGACTGCTCCCTCTTGTTCGATGAGGATGGCCGGATCTATATGGCATACGGAAACAGGAACATCTACATCACGGAGCTTAAGCCCGATCTCAGCGGGCCGCTGGAGGGAGGCCTGCACCGTCTGGCGGTGAGGGACGTGACGGACACCTGCCTCGGCTATGAGGGCAGCCATTTCTATAAGATAAACGGAAAATATTACTTGTTTTTCATCCATTCGCTGCCGGGGCGCTGGATGCGGGCAGAGGCCTGCTTCATGGCGGATTCTCCGGAAGGGGAGTTCACGGGGGGCGACGTTCTGATAGACGACATGAACCTGCCGGGACAGGGCGTGGCCCAGGGCGGCATCGTGGATACGCCGCAGGGGAAATGGTACGCCGTTCTGTTTCAGGACTCCGGGGCCGTGGGAAGGATCCCGGTGCTGGTGCCCGTGACGTGGAGCGGGGACCGGCCGGTTTTCGGGGAGAAGGGAAAGGTGCCAGAAACCTTTCTTGTGGCTTCGGGAAGACCGGAGCATAATTACGAACCGCTGGTTCAGGGAGACGATTTCAGGGAAGGGCGCTCTGAGGGAGAAGAGGACTTGGACGCATCGGAGAAGAGGAGGCGTTACGGCTGCTTTGGCCTGAAAAGCTCGTGGCAGTTCAATCATGAGCCGGAGCTGTCCCTGTTGCGTCTGGACCGGAAAAGGGGCGTGCTGTGGATGGAGGCGGACGAGCCCTGCCATAGTCTGACGCAGGTGAGGAACATGCTGACCCAGCGGATGCTCTATCCGGGGTGCGCCGGGGAGGTGACCGTGGACTTTGGCTGCCTGAAGGAGGGAGATTACGCCGGCATCTGTGCCCTGCAGGGGTGTTATGGCATGGTGGCCGTGACGAAAAGGGGCGGAGCAAATTTCGTGGTGATGCGGAGCCTCCAGCCGGAGGAGGCCAGTCAGGCAGACAAGGAAGAGAAAGAGTCCGAGGAGGCAAAAGGCAGTCAGGCA
>CANOFQ010000093.1 GCA_947565325.1 uncultured bacterium | reverse complement strand
CCGGGCGGGTGGCGAGACAGCTTTGTAAGCCGGGAGTGAGTGAACATGAAAAGAGAATGAGAGAGAACAAAAGAGAATAAAAGAGAGAATAAAAATATTCATAATATGCTTTACAGATGCACGTAATATATGCTATGATACATAGTAATGAAAACCATATTACATTGAAGCAGAAACGCTACAAACCGGATTGGAGAGCATACTATGAGTTACAAGATTGTTTTGGACAGCTGTGGAGAGCTTCCGGAGGAACTGGCCGGAGACGAGAGGTTCGAGAGGGTGCCTCTGGGGCTGGAGGTGGGAGAGTACCGGATTCTGGATGACGAGAGCTTTGATCAGGCAGAATTCCTGAAAAAGGTGGCAGAGTATCCCAAGTGCCCCAAATCCTCCTGCCCCTCGCCGGAGCGCTTTATGGAGAGCTACAGGGCGCCTGAGGCGGACCATGTCTATGCGGTGACCCTTTCCTCCCCGCTGAGCGGCAGCTACAACAGCGCCGAGCTGGGGAAAAAGCTGTATCAGGAAAAGTACGGCGACAAACAGATCCATGTGGTGGACTCCCATTCCGCCAGCGGCGGCGAGACCCAGATCGCACTGAAGCTGATGGAGCTGGAAGAGGCGGGATTTTCCTTCGAGGAGATCGTGAAGCGCATAGAAGCGTTCCGGGACAATCTGCGAACCTATTTCGTGCTGGACAATCTGGAGACCCTGCGCAAAAACGGCAGACTTACGGGGGTGAAGGCGCTTGTGGCCTCCACGCTGAGCATCAAGCCGGTCATGGGAGCTGACAAGGGCGAGATCATACAGCGTAGCCAGACCATCGGCATCAAGAAGGCCCTGAGCCGCATGGCGGAGCTGGTGGCAGGAGAGGTGGAGAGGCCGGAGGAGAAGCGTCTGGTGATCACCCACTGTAATGCGCCGGAACGTGCGGAGCAGGTGAAAAAGATGATACTGGAAAAGGTGCGTTTCAAAGAGTGCATCATTATGGACACCCGGGGCGTCAGCAGTATGTACGCCAATGACGGCGGGGTGATCGTGACGGCTTAGGAACGTAACAGCAACGTATACTGCATAACGCTGAATGCTGCCTTATGTAATCATGCGATTGAACCAGTCAGCGTTATGCAGTCTGGTTTCACGGCAAGTGAAATCGTTAAGCAGTATAACAGCAAAAGCTAACGTAAAATGGCAAAATTTTTCGGTTCCGGCTTGTCCGACTCAGGCGCAGAATTGCAGCAGCAGCCAGCCTAGCAGAAGGACTTGTACCGTAAAGATAGCGGGCATGCCGTACCGAAAATACCAGTGCCTTGTCTTGTGACGGAAGAGATGCATGCCCAGCGTACAGCCCAATGCGCCGCCCAGCAGAGCGGTTCCGAACAGAGAAGCCTCCGAGATGCGCCATGCACCTCGGACGGCTCTTTTTTTGTCGATGCCCATCATGGCGAAGCCGGTCAGGTTTATCAGGGCAAGATATGCGGCTGCGATAAGGAACAGGAAGGAATCCATAGGGGTATTCTCCTTTTCAAAGGTTTCAGCAAGAAGGCTCCTGCCCCTTCCATGCTTTTCGGATGCGCAGGATTCCCAGCACGGACAGAGCCGCCACAACGGTCAGGAACACATAGATCAGAACGTAGGCGGCAGTGGAAGAAAGAAGGCTTCCCAGATATCCGGATGCCATGCCGTTTATAATGGGTGCCACGAAATCCACCATGGTATGAAGCAGGAGGCATATGAGAATCCCCTGAACATCTTTTTTGCGCCATACGAAATAGCAGACCAGAAGGCTCATGGCCACATGGAATACCATGGTCAGGATCCGCTCATAGCCCGCCAGATAGAACAGGGCAGGCTCCGTACTGATCAGGGCGTTCCTTGCCGCATACAATGCGCCCGTGTCCACGCCCAGCTGCTGTGTCTGCTGTATAAGCCGGTCGAAGGTTCCGCTGTTGATCATCAGGATGTATAAGAGGTTGTTCACATAGGTCATTCCGACGAGCAGGATGGCCTCTATGCCGCCGTGTCCCATTCCTGCGGCAAAGCCCTTCCGGAAGGTGAGCTGCTTTGCCATGATCCTTGCCGCCATGTACCGCCCCGCCACCTCGAAAAGACCTGCGGTAAAGGCCAGCCCAAGGCAGTATAAGACATAGTGCCCGGCGGCGAAGGCCTGAAAGCTCTGGTTCAGGGAGAGTGCATTCAAGACAGGGATCCGGATGATGATCTGAAACAGGAAGAAGCCTGCGGCTCCCAGCAGCCATGCGGTCCAGACCCCCTGCCCTTTGTTCTTTACGCCGTATGCCACATAAAGGATCAGGGGCAGAAGGAGAGTCAGGAACAGAGTCACGCATACTGCTATGATTGCTGATGTGCCTACCATAAATGTTGCCTCCTTTTTCAAATAAAGCTTTTCCGCAATAAGGCAGAAGCCGGATGCAGATGCTGCATCTCTTTTGCTTATAGGGGTCAATTTCTATTTAGTAATGCTAAATATATATTAATACAATTTATGGTCGGCTGTCAAGGTATATCGGAAAGGAATTTGATGTATATAATATGGAGCCAGGAAACGAAAGGGCCGGAGCGCCGATGTTTCCCGCATCGGCGCTCCGGCCCTCCTCTGTTGCCCTTTTGCGAAAACCGCCGCATGATGGAGATGCGGCGGTGGCAAAGCCGTTTCGGGATCAGAACAGCTGCTCGCCCTGCTGGCTCATCTTCATGGCCCGGACCTTGCAGGAGAGGCCGAAGAGGTTGATGAAGCCCTCTGCATCGTGATGGTCATAGAGATCCCCCGTGGTGAAGGAGGCGATGCTTTCATTGTACAGCGTGTAGGGGGAGGTGGTGCCGGCCTTGATGATATTGCCCTTGTAGAGCTTGAACTTCACCTCTCCGGTGACGTATTTCTGGGTCTCCTGAATGAAGGCCTGCTCCGCCAGCCGCAGAGGGGTGAACCATTTGCCCTCGTATACAAGGCTTGCGAAACGGCCGCCCATCTCCTTCTTCATGGCGTAAGTGTCCCGGTCCAGAATCAGCTCCTCCAGCTGGTTGTGGGCCTCCATCAGAATGGTGCCGCCGGGGGTCTCGTACACACCTCTGGACTTCATGCCCACCACCCGGTTCTCCACGATGTCCACGATGCCGATGCCGTGCTTCCCGCCCAGCTCGTTCAGGGCGTGGATGATGTCGGAAACCTTCATCTGCCGGCCGTTCAGGGAGGTGGGAACGCCCTTTTCAAAGGTCATGGTGACGTACTCGCCCTCGTCGGGAGCCTCCTGGGGGGTGACGCCCAGCACCAGCAGATGCTTATAATTGGGCTCGTTGGCCGGATCCTCCA
Organism: uncultured bacterium; assembly: GCA_947565325.1. Taxonomy (GTDB): domain Bacteria; phylum Bacillota; class Clostridia; order Lachnospirales; family Lachnospiraceae; genus Acetatifactor. Next base: position 7,416 of record CANOFQ010000093.1, on the reverse strand, counting down.
GCTCCAGACCCTCGTGGCTGATGTGCCAGATATTGCGGTCACGGCTGTAGGAGGAGTCTGCGGAGAACGGCAGATCAATGCCGTGTGCCCTGCAGTATTCGATCTCGGACTCTCTGGAATCCATGGTCCACTTGTCGTTTCGCCATGCGGCAATGATCTTGATGTCGGGCGCAAGGGCCTTGATGCCCAGCTCAAAGCGGATCTGGTCGTTGCCCTTGCCGGTAGCCCCGTGGCAGATGGCGGTGGCGCCCTCCTTCTTTGCGATCTCCACCAGCTTCTTTGCGATCAGGGGCCTTGCCATGGAGGTTCCCAGCAGGTATTTGTTCTCATAGACGGCGCCCGCCTGCACGCAGGGCACGATGTACTCGTCGCAGAATTCATCAATGACGTTCTCAATGTAGAGCTTGGAAGCGCCGCAGAACTTGGCCCTCTCCTCCAGCCCGTCCAGCTCCTCCGCCTGCCCGCAGTCAACGCAGACACAAATTACTTCATAGTCGAAGTTTTCCCTCAGCCATGGGATGATGGCGGTGGTGTCCAGACCGCCGGAATAGGCCAGTACTACTTTTTCTTTCATCTTGGCATCCTCCCTATATGTATTTTAGCGACAGATTTTTGTCTGGAGATTACTATACACTATTTCCATGGAAAATGCAATAATAGTGTTGCCTCTTCCACGGGGTGCCGGCGGGCTGCCGGTTCTTTAGATACCGCTTGCAATAAAGCGGAAAAAAGGGTATGATGAAAAAAGATATCATCAAGAAAACGCTGGAGAGACGGATGAACAATAGGATTCGGGAGATAAATGCGGTTCGTATCACCATCGGGCGCAGAAAGCTGGCAAGGGACAAGAAGAGTATCCAGATCATATTTCAGGTGCTGGAGGAGTGCGGGATTCCCTGTGAATGCATGGCCATCAACATAGACTGGCTGGCTGTGGTGGTCAGGGAGGCCGTGCGGGAGAAGGTGGACGGCTTCATGGCAGAGCTGGAGCGGCGGCTCAGTCAGGTGGATGTCTCTATGGGTGAGGAAATCGTTCTTTTCTATCTGGAGGACTGGCAGGTGACATCCCGTGGGATAGGCTTTATCGTCACCAGTCTGTCCCTGCAGGACGTGGACATTGTCATGCAGCGGTATGTCCGGTGCGAGGACAGACTGGTGGTTGGTGTTCCCGCAGGGCAGGCAAGGGAGGCGGGAGCGATCCTGAAGGAAATGATGGAGGCCGGGGAGCGGCCGTAGGGAAATGGCAAAGAGACGGACGGCGGAGTGAACAGGGCCGCAGGGCACGCTGCCAAGACGGATTGGTGAGAGAGAATCTATGGACGGAAAAGAGCTGGAGCTGGCAGGAAGGCTGAGGGACAACATAAACGGGGTGTTCGTGGGCAAGGAGGGGACAGTGGAAAAGCTGCTGATCTGTCTTTTCGCCGGCGGGCATGTGTTGCTGGAGGATGTGCCCGGTGTGGGCAAGACCACGCTGGCGGGAGCCCTTGCAAGGAGCGTGGGCTGCAGCTTCGGCAGGATTCAGTTCACGCCTGACACGCTGCCGGGGGACGTGTCGGGGGTGTCTGTCTATAATAAGAAAACGGGAGAGTTTGAATACCGTCCGGGAGCGGTGATGAACCAGATCCTGCTGGCCGACGAGATCAACAGAACCGCTCCCAAGACGCAGGCGAGCCTGCTGGAGGCTATGGCGGAGGGGCAGGTGACGGTGGACGGGGAGATGCATAGGCTTCCCGATCCCTTTATGGTGGTGGCAACCCAGAACCCCATAGAGTTTCTGGGCACCTATCCTCTGCCGGAGGCCCAGCTGGACCGGTTCATGATGCGGCTTTCCATAGGATATCCCGAACGGGAGCAGGAGATCGAAATGGCGGCCCGGTTTCTGGAGGGAAGGACGCCTGACCGGCTGGAACCGGTGTGCACTGCAGGGGACGTGCTGGAAATCATGGAGAGGGTTCGGGCCGTCACGGTGAGGGAGGCGGTGCTGGGCTATCTGGAGGATGTGGTGAGGCTGACCAGAGAGGAGCCCCGTTTCGTTCTGGGAGCCAGTCCCAGAGCTCTGCTTGCGCTGCTCCGGGCATCCCAGGGCAGGGCGTTTCTGCAGGGCAGGGATTTCGTGAAGCCGGACGATGTGAAGGCGGTGGCTATGGAGGTGCTGCTTCACAGACTGGCCCTTTCCCCGGAGGCGAGGATGCAGAAGGCGGATGCAGCGGGCATCCTGAAAGCGTTGATCCTGAAGGCGAGGGTGCCCATGTAAAGAGACAAAAAACTGCCGCAGGACGGAGAAAGAGCGGTATGCCGGAAATCGGACAGGGGGTGAGAGAACTGAAGAGCCGTAAAGAATCCGATCAGGGGCGGATGAGGGCGCACAGACTTTTATTTCTGGGTCTATGGGCGCTGTCGCTGGTATCCATCAGTTTTTTTGGAGGCGCTGTCAGCTACGGCTTCTTTTTCGGTATGACGCTGTTGCCCGTGGTTTCCCTGTGCTATATTCTCTGCGTGTATTTTCGTTTCAAGATTTATCAGGAGCTGGGGAGCCGGAGCATGGTCTGCGGGGAGCCGGAGCCTTATTTTTTTATATTGCAGAATGAGGATTTCTTTGCCTTCACCGGGGTGGGGATCCGGCTTTTTTCCGATTTCTCCTATGTGGAGGAGCTGCCCGGAGACGGGGAGTACGAGCTGCTGCCCGGGGACAGGTTCACCTATAGAACCAGACTGGTGTGCAAGTACCGGGGGGAGTATGAGGTGGGAGTGAAGGAAGTGGTGGTGACGGATTTCCTGCGGCTTTTTCGTGTGCGGTATACCAACCCGGGCACCATAAAAGCGCTGGTCCGGCCCAGAGTGGTGAGGCTTTCGTCGCTTCGGGGCGCAGAGGAGTTTCAGGTGCCGCTGCAGAGGGAGGCCTTTGGGGAGACGGAGCCGGATGTTCTGGTGAGGGAGTATGCCGCCGGAGATTCTCTGAGGCAGATTCACTGGAAGACCTCGGCCCGGGAAGGGCATTTGATGACCAGAACAAGAATCGGAGAGGAGAAACAAGGGATTTCCGTCTTCTGTGACATGAATCGCTTCGGCAGGAAGGCCGAGGCCTATCTGCCGCTGGAGAACAGAATGCTTGAGGCGCTGCTGGCGCTTGTGTTCTTTTTTGCGGGCAAGAATGTGAGTCTTTCCGCATATTATTGGCAGGACGGGCTGGTGCGGCAGCGGGTGCAGGGCATGAAGGACTTCGAGGGCTTTTATCAGAGCGCTGCGGAAACGGTATTCGGGGAATGCCGGGGTATTCCTGAAATGCTGGAGCTGGTCAGGGCGCAGGGAGGGCTCTGGGACAACCGTATGGTGTTCTTTATTCTTCATGAGCCGGGCGAGAAGATCATGGCGGCAGCGGAGGAGCTGGCAGCGGGAGGCGTGGCGGTGGTGATCTATGTGGTCACGGACGAGGAGGTGCAGGAATATGTCAGGCAGGCTCAGGGGAGGAAAAGGATGATCGTGATTCCCGTAGAGGGGCCGCTGGAAGGGAGGATGTGATGAAGGAGCGGCTTCGTTCCGTGGAGGATGGGGCGTACCGGGTGGTGAACGCAGGTCTTCTGGTGTGCATGGCGCTGTTCGGCGCAGAGCGCTTTCTTGGGATGGGCAGTATAGGCTGGCAGCATCTGCTTGTGGCTCTGGCGGTTCTGGCCCTGTCAGCGGGGCTGAATTTCATGGAAGCCAGAGGCAGGATCCTTTGCCTGGCAGTGATCCTTATTTTTGTGTGCATGGGACTGGCAGCGGCAGGGCCGGAGGAGGGCCTTGCTTTTTTGCGTTCCTTTTTTCCGTGGTTTCTGGGAGGAGGAACCGTGGAAGAGCGGTGGAGGCTGGGGTTTTGTCTGCTGCAGACGGGAATCATCGCAGCGGTGTGCTATCTGTCGGAGATGCTGATGGAGAAAGCGCCGTTTCTGAAGGCGGCGCTTGGGTGCCTGGTTTTTGCGGCGCTGGTTCTTGCACTGGCTCTAGGGTGGGAGATGAACCATCTCGGAGCAGTGTTTCTGGTATGCTATCTTGTTTTCGTCTGGGCAGAGGGAATACAGAGCCGCTGGAAAAAGGTGCGCACCGCAGGCTTCAAAAGATCCCATATGCTGTGGCTCATGCCCTTTTTTGCATTGTATCTGTGGCTCATGGCAGTCATGCCTGCCCCGGAGGAGCCCTATGACTGGCTGTGGGCGAAGAATATATACGGCCGGCTCAGGGAATCTCTGCTCAGTCTTACTCAGGACATAAAATGGGGCGGCAAGGAGGGCTTTGGCATGGCCTTTGGCGGTTTTTCCGAGGACGGCGCCCTTCAGGGGGATGTGCGGCAGGAGGCGAAGGCGGTGATGACGGTTCGCACGGAGAAGGGAGAGGCACAGTATCTGTACCTGACGGGGAAAATGTACGATACCTTTGACGGGAGAGGGTGGAGCAGGAAAAGGCAGGGACTTCCGGGAGAGGCGTTCTGGGACACGGCACAGACCTTGTATGCGGTAAAGTGCTATAACCGGGAATACTGGAAGGATTATCTGGGAGAGCTTGGGCTGGAGATCCGCTATGAGGATTTTCAGACCGGGTATGTGTTTGCACCCCTGAAGCTGTGGGCGCTGGAGGCGCAGGGAGAGGATTCCGGCGCTGTCTGGGAGGGCGGAGAGCTGCGCTGGGAGAGAAAGAAGGGGTACGGGACAGAATACGGGCTGCGATATTTCCGGATGAATCTTGGGCAGGAGGCCTTTGACCGCTTTCTGGAGGAGGCAGAGAGGCAGAGGCAAAAAGAGGCCCTTGGGGATTTCCGGGGGGCAGGGGAAAACGGAGAGCCGGCTTCGGAGGAGGCGGTTTTCGAGGAAGTGAAAAGAGAATGCGGGGGGAGGAATGGGACGGTTTTTTCTCTGGAGGGACTGGAGGAGTACCGTCAGGGAATCTGTCAGGATTATCTGGGAGAGGTCAGGCTGTCTGAGGAGGTGGAGGCCTATCTTGTAAGAATCCTTGAGAACGCTTCCACCAAGATTGAGAAGCTGCGGGCCATAGAAAGAGAACTGTCATCCTTCACTTATACCCTTACACCCGGAGAGCTGCCCGGCCGGGTGCAGGACGAGGGGGACTTTCTGGATTATTTTCTGCTGGAGAGCAGACGGGGATACTGTACCTATTTTGCCACCGCCTTTGCGCTGCTGGCACGGACGCAGGGGATCCCTGTCCGGTATGTGCAGGGCTACTGTGTTCCGCTGGAGGAGAGCGGAGAGACGGCGGTATATTCCTATATGGCCCATGCATGGCCGGAGGCCTATCTGGAGGGAGCAGGGTGGATTCCCTTTGAACCCACGCCGGGATACGGGGCCAGGCGCAGGTGCTCGTGGGAGATGTCGCAGCCGGAGGATGCCGGATCCCGGCCCGTAGAAGATGACACTGCCGGAGAATCGGATATAGGATTCGAAACGGAGAGCCGGGAGGAGTCCTCCGGAGCCGGGGAGGAGGCAGGCGAGGCGCCGGAACAGGAGGAACAGGGACGGGAGGAGATGGAGGAGGGCGGCACCGGGGAGTTCTGGAGATTGTTCGGCACGGCGCTCCCGGTGATCCTGGTGGGCTGTCTTGTGCTGCTTTTGCTGGAGAACGGGCTGGACAGGTACAGATACGGAAAGAAGAGTCCCGAGGAAAAGCTGCGGATGGCAGTTTTCAGGAATCTGGAGGTTCTTTCGTGGCTGGGAATTTCGCAGCGGGAGCAGGAGACTCTGCAGGAGCTGCGGGAGAGGGCACAGGAGGCATTCCGGCTGGCGGGTGTGCCGGACATGGAGCAGGAGCTTAGGTTCATAGAAGACTATGAGAGCGTTTTGTACGGCGGGAGAGAGGCCGGGGAGGATATGCTGCAGGCGGCGGTGCAGGCCCGGGAAAGGCTTCTGGGAAGGCTGAAGGAAACCAGAAAATGGGCCTATTTCTATTGCCGGGTAAGGATGTACCTGAGGAAATATGGGGGTTGGTCTTGATTGGTTTGTAGGAGTTAGTGGAGGGCAGTAGGACGCACTAAATGGGGATTCTTTGGGGATGGATTTTGGTGTGCTTCAGTCAATTTAGTTGAATTTTGGTAGGCGAGCTGAACTAAAGTTGAACTCAGAAATAGCACAATAATTTGTAAAACCGTCCCTTTTTGTTTGCGTGTGGAACGAACATGGAAGGTGCCGGAGGGTTGGGGCGGGAAAAAGGCGGAGAAAGAAGCCCTGAAGCAGGCGGCAATCTTCCGATACGAGACGGACAGCAGACCATTGAGCGGTTCCACTGTAGGCGGCTATCATACCCTGGTATCTACAATCCTGGCCCAGGCGGAGAAGGAGATGCTGATTCCATACAATCCAGCGGCCAAAGCCACACCGCCAAAAGTAGACGAGCATGATCCCAATTATTTTCAGCCGGAGGAAATCGCACAGATATGGGAAGCATTAGAGAATGAGCCAATCAAATGGAAGACGATGGTACACTTGTTTTTGGTAGCAGGATGCCGCCGGGGTGAAGTGCTTGGCCTGAAATGGAGCAAGGTTGACTGGGAAAATAAGCAGATCTACATAGACTGTAATCTTCTCTATCGCAAGGATCTGGGAATTTACGAGGACACACCGAAGACGAAGGGTTCTGTACGATACATCCGGCTGCCGGATCAGACAATGGAGTTGTTGGCGGAATATCGCAAGTGGTATAAGGAAGAGAAATTCAGGTGGGGCGATAAGTGGGAGGACAATGATTATCTGTTTCCGAGAGAGAACGGCGCCCCCATGTTTCCCGGATATGTCTGTAACTGGCTGACAGAGTTCAGCAAGCGTCACGGGTTGTCTCATATCAACCCTCACGCATTTCGGCATACGCAAGCCAGCATATTGTTCTTCAACGGAATCGACAGTGTGAGCATCAGCCACCGCCTCGGCCATGCCCATGTATCCACTACCACGGATATATACAGCCATGTGATTAAGGAGGCAGAGGAACGTATCAGCGACTGTGTGGCGGATGTGATATTGAGACCGGCGAAGACGAAGCTGAGGGTAGTAGGGGACTAAGAGAAAGCAATGAATCAAAAATGGGATGCGTCTTCACCTAGGTGCGCATCCCATTCCTTTTACCAATATTGCTTTACCAATTCGCTGGATTCATTTTCAGTCAGCTGAAACCTTTCCGCAATCCGTTTTATTGTCTCTACCAAAGAGATACCTAAATCTTTATATGTCTCCACCGCACCTTCGATTTTGCTTTCTTCTCGCATTTGTTGAATCGCTAAACACATATTCACTTCTCCTTTCCCTTCGGGATATTTCAACTTGGATCCCGTGACAATATTTATTACTTCCGCTGCCTGCCGTTCTATGCTTTGAAATTTTATGTTTTCTTTTACAATTTTATCCAGTGTTTGCTTGTCTTTGGAATACTTAATATATA
>CANOFQ010000092.1 GCA_947565325.1 uncultured bacterium | reverse complement strand
ACATACGTGTCACCATGCGCCCCATATGGAAGCAGAGAGGGATCCGTGGCAAGGTGGATCTGGAAAAGGCCACCATTTACGGGGACAGCGAGCTTCTGCTGTCGCTTTTTTACAATCTGCTGGACAATGCGGTGAAGGCCATGGACAAGGGGGAGGGCGGCTTCATCCTCATGAAGGGCTCTGTCCGTAGCGACGGCTATGAGTTCAAGGTGGTGGACAACGGCAGGGGGATTCCCAAGGAGGAGATCAGCCGTATCACGGAGGCCTTTTATATGGTGGACAAATCCCGGTCCCGGAAGGAAGGGGGCGCAGGGATCGGGATGGCCCTCTGCCAGAAAATCATACAGCTTCATGGGGCAACGCTGCAGATCGACAGCAGGCTGGGCGAGGGGACGGTCATGAAGGTTTTTGTGAGGAAGCAGGAATGCAGGTGAGGGAACGGAAAGGGGCAGGACAAGAACAAGAAAAGGACAGAATGAAACGTGGAGCAGGAGAGGGAACAGAAAGGGGCAGGACAGAAAATAAAGGACAAGGCAGAACAAGAAAAGGGCAGAATGAAACGTGGGGCAGGTGAGGGAACGGAAAGGGGCAGGACAGAAAATAAAGGACAAGGCAGAACAAGAAAAGGACAGAATGAAACGTGGAGCAGGTGAGGGAACAGAAAGGGGCAGGACAGAAAATAAAGGATAGGGCAGAACAAGAAAAGAGCAGAATGAAACATGGAAGAGGCAGAATGGGCGGCTACAGAAGCAGAAGAGACGAAAAAGGCAGCGGTGACGGCATAAAAAAAGTCATTAGAAGGTGCGGATCCTATCTGAGGCTGTCGGCTGTGCTGGCCGCCGTGGTCATGACAGCTTTTTTTACGCCCCAGATCATTTTTCGGATTCAGGACAGTGTGCTTTACAGAAGAACGGAGCTTGGCCAGCGGGAGCCCATGGACGTGGAGGCGCTGAGCGGCAGCTATGAGACAGACACGCACCGCAGGATGATGAGCTTTGCGGAGGGACTGGCGCTGGGGGACAGCTTTTATGTGACATCCAAAAATCTTGCCACAGAGGAGAACGGGGAGGAGCTGAACGAATATCTGTATTCCGAAGTTCTATATCAGGGGATGGGGGAATGGATGATGGGGCAGGGTCTGCTTCCCGTGGATTTGTATACGCTGAAATACGAAACAGTGGTGAGTCAGTGGAAACAGTACGTGGTCTACAGCGACAACTATGCCAAGGGCGTGAACTTCATTTTGTGGTACGTGGAGCTTGACTGTGTGGAGGATATCACGGTGAAGCTGCTGGCGGATGCCAAGACTGGAACGCTTTATGCCCTGAAGGTGCAGGGCTGCAAGTGGGCGGAGTCCTCCGATTATGTACAGATCAAATGTTGGGAGGCATTCGAGCCGGAAAGACTGATGGAGCTGTGGCTTCTTGCCGCTGCGCAGTTCGGGGTGCTTTCCACCGACGAGGATCTGCAGAGGCTGGTGACACAGGCTCTGGGGACAGACGCTGTGACAATATGGCCGGAGAGCGAGGCGGACCTGCTGCAAGGCGGAATGTGGCCGGAGGACGGGAATGGGCAGGTGAGATGGGAAGAAGCATATGAGGAAATAATCATTAATATGGATGCGGGCCAGAGGGAAAAGGCCTATGCCGCCATAACCACGTATATCGAGGAAAAGATAGAGGCTGATAGGGAGGGACGTTCTGTGAGGCTGCTGCTGCCTTACGAGGCGGCGTCTCTGGAGATTTTCATGGAAATCGGAGAGCTGCAGACGGAGGTGGACGGATTTTCTTATGAGTATCCTGACATCACCATAGGTGTGCGGCAGCTCTATGAGATGATTCCTGAATTTTTGTGAGGATTCTTCTGTTGTTCAGGTAAAGTCACATGAGAGGACTGCTTTCGATGTGAGGGAAATGTTGTTTGACAAGAAGGGAACGGCGAGGATGAGCAAGCGAAAAAAAGCGAAGGCCCGCAGTATAGAAAGACGAATAGAACTATATGCAGCGGAGGCTCTTGTGCTGGCGGCAGTGGTGGCAGGAGCCATCCTGACCCCGCAGCTCCTTTTTCGGATCAAGGATCAGCTCCTATATAAGAGCACGGAGCTGGGCCGGCTGGAAGGTGCGGACACGGAGTTTCTGGGGAGCACATATGAGAAGTCCATGGAGCTCAGGATGCGGCGGTTCGCCGAAAAGCTGGCGAAGGGCGAGCGGTTCTATGTGGCAGCCAAGAATCTTGAGCTGACGGAGGACCTGAATTCCTATCTGTACTCGGAAAAGGGGCTGTATCAGCAGTTCCTGTATTCACTTATGAATCTGGAGCTTTTATATTCGTATTTCTGGGAATATGACTGCAGGGTGAGCCAGTGGAAGCAGTATGTGGTGTACAGTGACGATTATGGAGAGGGGATCAGTTTCCTGCTCTGGTACATCGAGCTTGAATGGGGAGACGACACAGTGACGAAATTGCTTGTAGACGGAGAGACCGGCTCTGTCTATGGGGTGAAGACAGAGGGAAACAACCCGCTGACTGCGCAGGACAGCGATATGGGAGGCTATTATTGGCCCTTATACCGAAGGCTTTTTCACGATGATCGTTTTTGCAGCGAGCTGCTGTACTATCTGATGGTCTGTTACGAGTCCGGAGCATGGGAAGCACTTTATGAAAAGCTTGTTTTGGAGCCGGGATCTTATGAGGAAATTAACTACGGAGAAGGAGCCTCTATTTACCTGCATGGACAGGAGCTGAAGGAGCTGGCGGGAAATGCGGCCTATGCGAAAGGGGAGGATTCCATTTCCTTTCAGCTGCCCTACGGGGATGCGTTTCTGGAATTCCGTCTGGAAATCGGGGCCGTGAACGTGTATGCGGAGTACGACCAGAAGATGGGGACTGACTATGTGGCCATGTATCCCGATGTCACGGCGGGTATCCGGCAGCTTTATGAGCTGATTCCTGATTTTATGTAATCTGTATCATAGGAGGAAATCTGATTTGCATAAAATTTGTCCTGCTCCGATATACATAGGAAAACGGGAACTATGCGGTGGACAAATGTTTATCAACGGGACGATTCTGGGAAACATGATCAAGGGGCTGGACGATCTGGTATGGGGGCCCTGGATGCTGGCGCTTCTGCTGGGAACGGGCTGCTACCTGATGCTGCGGCTCAGGTTCCTGCCCCTGAGGAATCTGAAATTTGCCCTGAAATGCGCTTTCGGGATGGAAAGGGGAGAGGGCGGGAGAGGAAAGATCTCCTCTTTTGCGGCGCTGACCACGGAGCTGGCCACCACCCTCGGCATCGGAAACATCATCGGGGTGGCATCTGCCATGGTGCTGGGCGGGCCCGGCGCCCTGTTCTGGATGGTTGTCACCAGCTTCATCGGCATGGCCACCAAGCTGACGGAGAGTATGCTGTCTGTGAAATACCGCAGCAGGAACGACAGGGGAGAGACAGTGGGAGGCCCCATGTACACCTGCCTTCAGGCCTTCCGGAACAAGGAGGCGGGGAAGCTTCTGGGATTCGTCTTTGCGCTTTTTGCGGTGACGGCGTCCTTCGGCATGGGAAACATGACCCAGTCCAATTCCATAGCGGACACGCTCTGGGTCTCCTTTCGGATCCAGAAGGCCGACACGGGTCTTTTTCTGACGATACTGACTATTCTGGTGGTCATCGGGGGAATCGGGGTCATCGGAAAGGTGACGCAGGTTCTGGTGCCCTTCATGGGTGTTTTTTATCTGCTGGGAACCTTTGCGGTGATCACAGTGAACTGGCGCAGCCTGCCCGGGGCGGTGGCCGGGATCTGTACGGCGGCCATGAATCCTTCGGCGGCTGCGGGAGGGCTCTTCGGCAGCATTACGGTCACGGCGTTCCAGTCCCTGCGCTGGGGCGTGTCCAGAGGCATCTTTTCCAACGAGGCGGGGCTGGGGGCGTCGGGCATCACCACGGCAGCCGCAGACACAGATGACTGTGTGAGGCAGGGCTATATCAGCATGACCGGAGTGTTTCTGGACACCGCCATCGTCTGTACGCTCACGGGGCTGGCCTTTGCGGCATCGGGTGTGCTTTCCCTCAGGGACGAGGCAGGGCTGCCCCTCACCGGCACGGCGCTCACGCTGGCAGCCTTCCGCACTGCGCTGGGGGAGTGGGGCGGCAGCTTTGTCAGCATCTGCATAGCACTGTTTGCCTTTGCCACTGTCATCGGCTGGGCCTATCAGGGGGAGAGGGCCTTTGAGTTTCTCATGGGAGGAAAGACCAGATATAACATATGGTACCGCTTCGCCTATGGGCTCACGGCGTTCGCAGGCTGCGTGTGCCCGCTGGAGGCGGTGTGGAATTTTTCGGACATCTGCAACGGGCTCATGGCCGTGCCGAACCTGATCTGTGTGCTGGCCCTGTCCGGGAAGGCCTGCCGGGAAATCTGTGCCTACAGGATAACCGGGGCGACTGGGACGAAGAAGGAATTACATAAGGCGAAGGGGAGAGGCTTGCATCTGCCGAGGAAGGCGGCAGGGCATATGTCCCGGCAGCATCCGTACTGATGCCATGGGAATGCATAGGAATGCCCTCGATATAGAGCTTTGGGCCGCACTGTCAGGCTTCTCCTTTTATGATTGCGCTTTGGACAGCTTCGTGATAATATGAGAAAAGATGGAAGAAGGAATTTCCATAGATACAAGGGTGTCTTTTTCTGGAGATCGGGGCGGACGTATCGCTGACAGAGATCTGAAGCGCTAAAATGTAAAGAATGGCAGAACACACCCAAGCCTAAAGGAGGACTCAGCAGATGACAAGAACCATTGAAAATTTCCTGCAGTATGTCAGGATCGACACCCAGTCCGATGCGTCCACGGGCACTTCGCCCAGCACGGGAAAGCAGCATAAGCTGGCGGAGCTTTTGGCCGGACAGCTTAAGGCCATGGGTGCATCGGAGATCACCTATGATAAGGAACACTGTTATGTATATGCCTCCATACCCGCTTCCCCGGGCTGCGAGGACGCTCCGGTGCTGGGCTATATAGCCCATATGGACACCTCGGACGCAGTGTCCGGAGCGGACGTGAAGCCGAGGATCGTGGAAAAGTATGACGGCAGGGATATCATTCTGAATAAAGACAAAAACATAGTGTTAAGGACAAAGGATTTTCCGGAGATCAGGCGACATGTGGGGAAGGATCTGATCGTGACGGACGGCACCACGCTGCTGGGCGGAGACGACAAGGCGGGAGTGGCGGAGATCATGGCGGCCTGCGAATATCTGCTGCAGCATCCTGAAATCAGGCACGGAAAGCTTCGGGTGGGCTTCACTCCGGACGAGGAGATCGGAGAGGGCACCAAGCATTTCGACGTGAAGCTCTTCGGTGCGGATTTCGCATATACCATAGACGGCGGGGACTTCGGCGGAATGGAGACGGAGAACTTCAATGCGGCAGGGGCAAAGGTCACGGTTTTGGGCCGCAGCACCCATCCCGGCAGCGCAAAGAACAGGATGATCAATTCCATGCTCATCGCCTTCGAGTTCCAGAGTCTCCTTCCTGCGTTCCAGAATCCCATGTACACAGAAAGGTACGAGGGCTTCTTCCATCTTTCCGGGATTGCGGGGGACGTGGAGAAAACCGTTGCGGAGTATATCATCAGGGATCATGACAGAGATCTGTTCGAGCAGAAGAAGCGGCTGTTTATGCAATGCGGAGATTTCCTCAACGCCAAGTACGGGGAGGGAACCGTAAGGATAGAGCTGGAGGACAGCTATTACAATATGCGGGAGCTGCTGGAGCCCCACCGCCACCTGATCGACAACGTTCGGGAGCTGGTGGAGGAGATGGGCCAAGAGCTGCAGCTTGAGCCCATCCGGGGCGGCACGGACGGAGCAAGGCTTTCCTATATGGGGCTGCCCTGCCCCAATCTGGGCACCGGATGCGCCAATTTCCACAGCCGCTTCGAGTATGCCTGCGTGCAGTCCATGGAGCAGGTGACGGAGCTTCTGATAAGGCTCGCCCGGCGGTACGCAGAAGGGGCCAAAGACGATGAGAGATGAATATGATATCGAAAACCTGAATCCAAGAAAAGACCCATTGAATTCAAAAGTTGATTTACGGAATATAAAAGCGGATGAACTGAAAGCAATGGATCTCGATGCCGTGGACACCTCTCCGGAGGCCCCTGATTCCGAGCCCCAGCGCCAGTATTATTTCATGGCGAAATGCCGGCAGCACGTCAGGAAAGAGGCCTTGCGTCTGGGACGGCCCCTCACTTGCGCAACAGTGACCTTCGGCTGTCAGATGAACGCCAGAGACTCGGAGAAGCTGGCCGGGATTCTGGAGGCCGTCGGCTATGAGCCCACGGAGGAAGAGGCGGCGGCCGATTTCCTGATCTTCAATACTTGTACCGTCCGGGACAACGCCAATCAGAGGGTCTACGGCAGGCTGGGGGAGGCAAACGGGTATAAACGGCACAATCCCGGGATGAAGATTGCCCTGTGCGGATGCATGATGCAGGAGGAGGCGGTGATCCAGAGGCTGCGGAAAAGCTACCCCTTCGTGGACCTGATCTTCGGCACCCATAATCTGTACAAGTTCGCAGAGCTTCTGTACACCTCCTATGAGGCGGGAAGAATGGTCATAGACATCTGGAAGGATACGGACAGGATCGTGGAGGACCTGCCGGTTCAGCGGAAATACCCTTTCAAATCGGGAGTCAACATCATGTTCGGCTGCAATAATTTCTGCAGCTACTGCATCGTGCCCTATGTGCGGGGGAGGGAGCGGAGCAGGCGGCCGGAGGAGATTCTCGGGGAGATAAGAAGGCTGGTGGCCGACGGGGTGGTGGAGATCATGCTTCTGGGGCAGAACGTGAATTCCTATGGCCGGAATCTGGAGGAGCCCATGACCTTTGCCGGACTTTTGCAGGAGGCGGAGAAGATCGAGGGTTTACAGCGCATCCGCTTCATGACCTCCCACCCAAAGGACCTGTCTGACGAGTTGATAGAGGTGATGAAGCATTCCGCCAAGATATGCCGCCATCTACATCTGCCGCTGCAGTCAGGCTCCACCCGGATCCTGGAGCAGATGAATAGGCGCTATACCAGAGAGCAGTACGAGGAGCTGGCCCTGCGCATCCGCAGGGAGATCCCGGACATTGCCATCACCACGGATATCATCGTGGGCTTTCCGGGAGAGACGAAAGAGGATCTGGAGGAGACCATGGAGGTGGTGCGCCGGGTGAAGTTCGACAATGCCTTCACCTTCATCTACTCCAAGCGGACCGGCACGCCTGCGGCGGCCATGGAGAATCAGGTGCCGCCGGAGCAGGTGCGTCAGGGCTTCGACAGGCTTCTGCGGCTGGTGCAGGACACTGCCAGAGAGCAGGTAGCCAGATATCAGGGCAGCGTCATGGACGCACTGATCGAAGAGGTCAACGGGAACGATCCCGCCATGGTCACGGGAAGGCTGTCGAACAACACCATCGTCCATGTGCCGGGGGATGCCTCCATGATCGGGAAGCTCCTGCCCGTGTCGCTGGATGAGTGCCATGGATTCTATTACATCGGGCATATTGCCGAATAAGTGAAATGTATCTTTTCAGAACTAAAGAACAAGACAAAGATACAGTAAAATGGCAATGATAAAAATCATCAAAAATATGGAAAAAACAGTTGACAAGGACTGGAAATGCGCTTATACTGAAAAAGGTTTTCAGTCAAAATCAATTTCGGTCAAAAATAAGGGAAAGGAGGCAGCAAAGTAATGACAAAGTTGAGAACTGACAAGGCAAGAATTGAAAAGAGTAAGAATGCCTCCCGGGATGTTGCAGGTTGAGTTCAGTTTCAGGAACGGTTTTACCGTTGTCAGAAAAAAGAAAGAATGAACCATGGCTGTCAGTTTCTGGAGCCGTGGTTTTTTTGTGCTTTCTGTCAGCGGCGTTTCTGGAGCCGGCCTGCCTTGTCCGGGGGAGTTTCTGGTGTGTGTTTTGGCACACAGATAGGAGAGGAAATGAATTTACCGAAAAGTTTTGTCGGCATCGCCGGAAAGTACGGAATCAAGAAAGAGGATATCGTGTTTGCGGCTATGGCTGATTTTGATATGGAATATCGCTTTGCGGATTCCGTCGTGGCTCTGACCAAGGATAAGCTTCTTCTGGCGGCCTATCCGGTCAGGGAGAAGGGGGAATATCGTTTCGGGGGATACGGTGCGGATGTTTCCATGGGAGATCTGGCACTTGCGGGGGAGCCGGCCCTGCAGATTTTTGATTTCGACAGGATAGACAGACTGGAGGTGCTTCGGCAGGTGGCAACGGGAGTCCTGCTGGCGCAGATCGACGGCGTGGAGCGGAACCTGTGTCATTTCTCCAATACCAAGATGGAGGCTTTTCTTCGGGTATGCAGCCTATACAAGAAGCTGAAGGAGAAGGAGGAGATCTCCGAGGAGGATCTGAATGTCCAGAAGGGAAAGGAGTGCTGTCCTAAGTGCGGCATGATCTATCCGGACCAGGAGAGGAAGGTGTGTCCCAAGTGCATGGACAAAAAGTCCATCCTGCTGAGGGTCATGTCCTATTTCAAGCCCTATAAGAAATATCTTGCGGTGATGATCCTGTGCTATCTGGGAACCGCCGGTCTGAATCTGGCATGGCCGTACCTGAGCGGAACGGTTCTGTATGACAAGATACTGGTTAGAAACGAGGCGATTCTGGACAGACTCCACCTACCGGCGGGGCGCTTCGCAACGGCCCTGATCGTGCTGGTAGCGGCCATGGTGGCCGCCAAGGTGCTGATGCAGGCGCTGGGCATACTGCAGGGCGTGCTGACGGCCAAGATTGCGCCGGAGGTGGTGGGCAAGCTGAAAAGTCAGGTCTTTACGGCCATGGGAAGGCTCTCCATCAGCTTTTATTCCAGAAGGCAGACGGGCGGCCTTATGACCCGGGTTTCCGACGATGCGGAGGAGATATCCTCCTTCTTCATAGACGGCATCCCCTATTTTTTCATCAATGTGGGGAACATCGTGGCCATGAGTGCGATCATGTTTGCGCTGAACCCGCTGCTGGCCCTTGTGTCCGTCAGCCTGATGCCGGTGCTGTTCCTTATCAGCTACCGAATGATGCCCCATCTGTGGCATTATTACGGCAAGAGGCACCGTTCCAACCGCAGGCTCAAGGGACAGATGAACGAGAACTTCACCGGGGCCAGAGTGGTGAAGGCCTTCGGGCAGCAGGAGCAGGAGATGACCCGCTTCGGCAAGAACAACGGCAAGGTGCGCACTGCGGAGATGGATCTTGCCCGTTATGACAATAAATTCTTCGCCTTGTACTGCACCGTGGAGGATACCATCAGCTTTCTGGTGTGGGCGGTGGGCGGCGCCATGATCATCGGCGGCTCCAATGTGGAGCTGGGCATGCTGATCACATTTTCCGGCTATGTGGGCCAGCTTCAGGGTCCTCTGGATTTCATGTCCCGGGTGATCCGCTGGTACACGGACTGTATGAATTCCGCCCAGCGTATGTTCGAGATCATCGACGCAGTGCCGGAGGTGAGGGAAGTCCCCGAGCCGGTGCGTCCGGAAAGGTTCCGGGGAGAGATTGAGCTTAAGAACGTGACCTTCGGCTACGAGGCTAACAAGCCGATTCTGAAGGACATCAGCTTTCATGTGGACGCAGGGGAGGTATTCGGCATCGTAGGGCGCTCCGGGGCCGGAAAATCCACGCTGGTGAATCTGATCTCCAGACTCTATGACACCCAGGAGGGCGAGGTGCTGGTGGACGGGGTCAACGTGAAGCAGTACGGCTTTCGGGAGCTTAGAAAGAGCGTGGCCATGGTGTCGCAGGAAACCTATATCTTCATGGGGACAGTGGCGGAGAACATCGCCTACGCCAGACCGGAGGCCAGCAGGGAGGAGATCATCCGGGCAGCGGTCCAGGCCAATGCCCATGACTTCATCTGCAAGATGCCGGAGGGGTACGACACGCTTCTGGGCTCCTCCAGCCGTTCGCTGTCCGGGGGAGAGAAGCAGCGGATCTCCATCGCAAGAGCCATTTTGGCGGATCCCCAGATACTGATTCTGGACGAAGCCACTTCTGCGGTGGACACGGAGACGGAGCTGGCCATCCAGAAGTCGCTGGAGCGGCTGGAGAGGGGCCGGACGGTGCTGTCCATCGCCCACAGGCTTTCCACCCTGCGCAATGCCACCCATCTGATCGTGCTGGACGACGGCAGGCTCACGGAGTCGGGGACTCATCAGGAGCTGCTGGACAAGAAGGGGACTTACTATAAGCTGAGTGAGCTGCAGACCAAGGCGCTGGCCATGCGGGGAGTGGAGTAGAGAGGGATGCTGTAGGGGACGGCCCGGGGTGGGGCGGGAGCCTGTTTTAGGTCACTCCATGGCGTTCCGGGGAGCCTTGGCATCGGTGAGCCGCATCATTGGATGCGACTCGCCGAAAGTCTCCCCTCCACATTCCGTGAGGTTCCTTAACAAGCCCCCGCCCCACCCCGGGCCTGCCCTGCGGCGAGTGATAAAAAAGGAAGGTTTTTCGGTTTCCTCGATAGGTTGCCGCCGCACTTCAGGTCTGGTCTGCGGCGAGTGATGGGCGCTGCGGGGTGTGGGTGAAGTTAGGAGGAATGTGGGATATGAATGATAGTATGCCGATGCTGCTTGACCGGAAGGTGATCTATGAAAGTGACTGGGTGTCGCTGTATTGTGACCGGGTCAGAATGCCGGACGGGAGAGAGCTGGATTCTTACCACAGATTGCATTATCCGCATGAATCGGTCAGCGTCGTGATCGTGAATGAAAGAAGTGAGGGCGATACCCATCATGGCGGATGCGGAAATTGTGGAGGTGACGAATAATG
>CANOFQ010000091.1 GCA_947565325.1 uncultured bacterium | reverse complement strand
GGAGAGAAAGAGAAAGAGTATGTCTCCTACTCCGGAAAGACGCAGGAGCAGCTGGAGGCGCTGTCGGAGCTGCTTGGGGGATATACGCAGGAGCAGCTGGCGGATTTCGTGTTCTCCTACATCATGAAGCGCAATCCCGGCGACATAAAGATGTCCAGAGAGGATGACGGCAGCCTGACGGTGTCCGTTCCAATGCTGAACTGCCGTTATGCTACGGTGGACGGTACAAGACAGCTGGTGAAATATGCGGACAACTGGGTGGATTATATACAGCTGCAGCACAATGTGGCGGCAGCTGTGGACAGCCTTACCGTGAACTATCAGCGGTACCAGCTCTGCAATGATGCCTACAGAGAAGAAAACAGCAATGTGAAATACATGGTCCGCATGATGACGGCAGGCGGCATGTGTACCTATACCAATGTGGCCCAGCTCAAAAGCAGCGAGGACAAGGAGGTCACGGAGTTTTTTTCCGAGTACAGAAGATATCTGATCTATTATCCCGACAGCCTTCAGTTCACGGGAAACACGATCCTGAGCGAGGAGGAGATTGACAACTTTATCGGCGTATATGACTACGCATATCCTGACACTACCCATATCTGGATCGGCATAGACAGCGCTTATTCCGTGGAGGGGGACATTTTTTACACGGCCAACGAGGTCTACCAGAGGATCGTGCCCAATGTGAACAGGCTTCTGGCGGCCATTGCGCTGCTGGCGCTTTTATGGCTGGGGCTGGGGCTGTATCTGACCGTCACGGCGGGAATGACCGCAGAGGGGGAAGAGGTCAGGAGGGGATATCTGAACAGGTTCGACCGGATCTGGACGGAGGCGCTGCTCCTTTTAGGGGCAGGACTGGTCTTCGGTATGGTGTACGGCTTCCGCACCATAATGGAGATCTCGGCCACGGCAGGGAGCCTCATGGCGAAGGAACAGGGGACGCAGCTGACAAGGTTCTACCGCTACAGCATGTTTGCGCTGTACGGTCTTTATGTCAGTGCTTCTGTAAACCTGCTCTGGTACAGTCTGGTGCGTCGGGTGAAGGCGGAATCGCTGTGGCGGGACAGCTTCTTGAGGTGCGTCGGTCAGAAGCTGTCCACGTCCTTCCGGTTCATCCTGCGGCACCGCAGCTCTGCCGTCAACACACTGCTTCCTTACAATCTGTTCCTCTTCCTGAATCTGTCTGGGATCGCCGGGGCATACAAGCTGTGGGACCAGAAGCTGTACGCCCTTCTGGTTCTGGCGGCGGTGGTGCTGTTCGACGGCATTGTGGGCGTGCTGATGTTCCGGCATGGGGCGGAGCAGACCGAGATCGTGGAGGGCATCCGCAGGATCCGGGACGGAGAAGTGGAGTATAAATTGGACAGCGACGCACTGCACGGCTCCAGCAGGGAGCTGGCGGAGGCGGTGAACAACATCGGGGAAGGGATCAAGAAGGCGGTCAGAACCAGCATGAAGGACGAACAGATGAAGACGGATCTGATCACGAACGTCTCCCATGACATAAAGACGCCTCTTACGTCAATTATAAATTATGTGGATCTTCTGAAACGTCTGGAAATCCGGCAGGAGCCTGCCCAGAGCTATATAGAGATACTTGACGGCAAGGCCCAGCGCCTGAAGCAGCTCACGGACGACCTGGTGGAGGTGTCCAAGATCACCTCCGGCAGCATCGTGCTGAACAGGGAGAGGCTGAACCTGACGGAGCTGGTCAATCAGGCAATCGGGGAATTTTCGGAGAGGATGGAGGAATGCCGCCTCCAGATCATCTTCGACAGCGGCGCTTCCGCATGTATCTATGCGGACAGCAGCAGAATGTGGAGAGTGGTGGAGAATCTGTTCAACAATATCTGCAAATATGCCATGGAGGGGACGAGGGTCTACATCGACATCGTGAAGCAGGACGGCAGGGTGGAGGCGTCCTTCAAGAACATCTCCAGCCAGCAGATGAACATACGTCCCGACGAGCTGACGGAAAGGTTCATCCGGGGGGATTCCTCCCGCACCACGGAAGGGAGCGGCCTGGGACTTTCCATTGCGAAAAGTCTGGTGCAGGTGCAGGGCGGGAGCTTTGAGATCTGTCTGGACGGAGACCTGTTCAAGGTTGTGATCTCTTTCCCGGAGCAGAGCTGACTTGGGTGAAATACTTTTGCGGAGCGGATCAGGGCGACGGCCCCTTTTTCGGAGCAGAGCTGACAAGAAGGCTGTCTCCCTCTCGAAAACGGAGAGGAGGACAGCCGTGCCGTGGATACGGGAGAGGTCAGTCAATCTCCAGCCGGTTGTTATAGGCTTCCAGAATGCCGTGGATCTTGTCCGTGGCGGTAAGGGCATTGTTCAGGGAGAGATCATGGTTCATGAAGTCTATCAGGGATGCCACGAACTTGCTCATGTCCGCTTCGATGAAATAGGGTCTGGTATAGAGCTCCGGGGGAAGATAGGTCAGATCCGTGGTGATGATCCTGTCGAAATGTCCCATCTCGTAGGCCCTGTCAAAGGCTTCCAGGCCGTCGGTGAAGAGCCCGAAGGTACAGCAGATGAACACTCGCCGGGCATTCATTTTTTTCAGCTGCTTCGCCGTGTCCAGCATGCTCTGTCCGGAGGAGATGATATCGTCTATGATGATGATATCCTTTCTGTCGATATTGTCACCCAGGAACTCATGGGCCACGATGGGGTTCCTTCCGTTGACGATCACAGAATAATCCCTGCGCTTGTAGAACATTCCCGTGTCCACGCCCAGCACGCTGGCGAAATAGATGGCCCGGTCCAGAGCACCCTCGTCAGGGCTGATCACGATCAGATGGTTTTTGTCTATGATCAGGTCCTCCTCGGAATTCAGCAGCGCCTTGATAAACTGGTAGGGGGGCGTGAAATTGTCGAAGCCGTTCAGGGGGATGGCGTTCTGCACTCTGGGATCATGGGCGTCAAAGGTGATGAAATTGCTGATCCCCATGTCCCGCAGCTCCGTGAGGGCATAGGCGCAGTCCAGCGATTCCCGGCCGCTGCGCTTATGCTGCCGCCCCTCGTAGAGGAAGGGCATGATGACATTGATTCTGGCGGCCTTGCCGTTGCAGGCCGTAATGACGCGCTTCAGGTCTTGAAAATGGTCGTCGGGTGACATATGATTGGTGTAGCCGTTCATGTTATAGGTGATGCTGTGGTTGCAGACATCCACCAGCAGGAACAGATCCTTGCCGCGGATGGATTCTCCGAAAACAGCCTTTCCCTCGCCGCTGCCGAAGCGGGGGGTTTTCAGATCTACCAG
Source organism: uncultured bacterium (assembly GCA_947565325.1). Classification (GTDB taxonomy): domain Bacteria; phylum Bacillota; class Clostridia; order Lachnospirales; family Lachnospiraceae; genus Acetatifactor. Next base: position 7,581 of record CANOFQ010000091.1, on the reverse strand, counting down.
ATAGTTGTCTTCACTGTAGCCGTGAAAGGCGGGATCGTTTTTGACTTTATCGTTGTGGATGGTTTTCCTGAATTCGACCATATAATCATTGATCCTCCGGCCCATTTTCATGGCAGAGGGAAGTGCGGCGATCTTCAGGGGTGCGACAGGCATGGCATTTTCCAGTTCCCGTAAATTAGGCATGATAACCTCCGTATGTAAGTAGATGATAATGTCGCTGCTTGTTACGCATGATTCACAATAGACTGATTCATAATAGATATTTATATTTTATTACGGTGTCGGGAATGCGTCAAGAAGATTCTTGGCCGGAGGATTCTGCCATCGGATCCGGAAGCCTGCGTGACCGGGGATTCCCGGAAGGACAGGGCTCCTTGGAATCCGTGCAGGATGGATGTGGTTTCCGGCAGGGGCATGAAGCCGAAAGGGCACGGGAACCGGTGAAATGATTTCCGAAAGGCTCCGCAGAAGGCGGGATAAGGATTGCAAGAGTGTACAGGATTTAAAAGGGAGACAGCAGATGCAGAACAGAACACATGTTATAAAAAGAGTCCTCCCGGGAAGCATCGGGGAGGAGCTGGAGATAGAGGCGGGGGACAGACTGCTCTCCGTCAACGGCAGCCGGATCGAGGATATCTTTGATTACCAGTATCTATTGCAGGACAGCTATGTGGAGGTTCTGGTGGAGAAGCCGGACGGGGAGCAGTGGCTGCTGGAGGTGGAAAAGGAGGCCGACGAGGATCTGGGGATAGAATTCGGGAGCGGACTGATGGATGATTACAAAAGATGCTGCAACAAGTGTATTTTCTGCTTTATCGACCAGATGCCGCCGGGGATGCGGGAGACACTGTATTTCAAGGATGACGATTCCCGGCTTTCATTCCTGCAGGGCAATTATGTGACATTGACCAATATGTCGGATCATGATATCGACAGGATATGCCGGTACAGGCTCTCCCCCATCAATATCTCATTTCATACCATGAACCCGGAGCTTCGCTGTAAGATGCTGAACAACCGTTTCGCCGGGGAAGCGCTGAAAAAGGCGGACAGGCTGTATGAGGCCCAAATCCGCATGAACGGCCAGATCGTGCTCTGCAGGGGCATAAACGACGGGGAGGAGCTTGCGTACAGCATAAGGAGGCTGGCGGAGTACATACCGGTGCTGGAAAGCGTTTCCGTGGTGCCAGCCGGGCTGACCAGATACCGGGAGGGGCTGTATCCGCTGGAGCCCTTCACGGAGGAGGATGCGGGCAAGGTCATTGACATGATAGAAGGCTTCCAGAGGGAGTACTTTTCCCGCTATGGCTGCCATTTCGTGCATGCCAGTGACGAATGGTACATCCTTGCAGGGAGGGAGGTGCCGGAGGAAGGGCGCTATGACGGTTATCTGCAGCTGGAGAACGGCGTGGGGATGCTGAGGCTTTTGACGGATGAGTTTGACGAGGCGCTGACAAGGCGGCTGGCAGGGGAGCCGGTGCAGGCGGCGGGGGAGCTGTCCATAGCCACGGGGCAGCTGGCATGTCCTTACATCCGGAGGATGGCGGACAGGATGACGGAGATCTGGCCGGGGCTGCGGATCCATGTGTACCCAATCGTGAACCGCTTCTTCGGGGAAAGCATAACCGTGTCGGGGCTTCTCACCGGTCAGGATCTGCTGGCGCAGCTGAAAGGCAGGCCCCTCGGCAGCCGGCTGCTTTTGCCAGAGAACATCCTGCGCAGCGGTGAGGACGTGTTTCTTGACGATATGAGGGTGAAAGAATTGGAAAAGGCTTTACAAGTTTCGGTTAATATTGTAAAATCAAGCGGAAATGACTTTGTGGACGCAATTTTAGAGAGTTGACATGTCTGCCGTCAGGCAGGTATAAAGAGGTGCGGGAAATGGCTAAAAATACGAAACCGATCGTGGCGGTGGTGGGCAGGCCCAATGTAGGGAAATCCACGCTGTTCAATGCTCTGGCCGGAAGGCGTATCTCCATCGTGCAGGACACCCCCGGCATCACCAGAGACAGGATCTATGCGGATGTCACGTGGCTGGACAGGACATTTACATTGATAGACACGGGGGGCATCGAGCCTGACAGCAAGGACATCATACTGTCTCAGATGAGGGCGCAGGCACAGATCGCCATTGACACGGCGGATGTGATCATCTTCCTTGTGGATGTACAGCAGGGGCTGGTGGATGCGGACGCCAAGGTGGCGGACATGCTGAGGCGTTCCCACAAGCCGGTGGTGCTGGTGGTGAACAAGGTGGACAGCGATCATAAATATGCGGCGGACGTTTATGAATTCTATAATCTGGGCATCGGGGATCCCGTCCCCATCTCTGCCGCAAACAGGACGGGGCTGGGGGACATGCTGGAGGCTGTGGTCGCTCATTTCAGGGACACGGAGGAGGGGGACGAGGAGGACGAGAGGCCCCGGGTCGCCATCGTGGGCAAACCCAATGTGGGCAAGTCTTCCCTGATCAATAAGCTTCTGGGTGAGAACCGCCTTATCGTGTCGGAGATAGCGGGCACTACCAGAGACGCAGTGGACACGGAGATCAGACATAACGGCAAGGAATATGTCTTCATAGACACGGCGGGGATCCGCAGGAAGAACAAGATCAAGGCAGAGCTGGAACGGTACATGATCGTCCGGGCCGTGGGGGCAGTGGAGAGGGCGGATATCGTGATTCTGGTGATCGATGCGGTGGAGGGCGTCACGGAGCAGGATGCCAAGATCGCAGGCATCGCCCACGACCGGGGAAAGGCCGTCATCATCGCAGTGAACAAATGGGATGCGGTGGAAAAGGACGATAAGACAATTTACAAGATGACGGACAAGGTGCGCAATACTCTGTCCTATATGCCTTATGCGGAGCTGGTGTTTCTCTCCGCCCTGACGGGCCAGCGGCTGAACAAGCTTTTCGATATCATAGAGATGGTCAGCGAGAACCATGCCATGAGGGTGGCTACCGGCGTGCTGAATGAGATCATGGCCGAGGCGGTGGCCCTGCAGCAGCCTCCCACGGACAAGGGAAAGCGGCTGAAGCTGTTCTATATCACGCAGGTGGCGGTGAAGCCTCCCACATTCGTCATATTCGTGAACGACAAGGAGCTGATGCACTTTTCCTACACCAGATATATCGAGAACCAGATCCGGGAGACCTTCGGTTTCCGAGGGACGCCTCTTCGGTTCATCATAAGAGAAAGGAACGAGAAGGAGAACTGAGTTTATGGTTAGGGTGATCTGTGTACTGATCGGCTATGTGTTCGGGCTTTTCCAGACGGCGTATTTTTACGGGAAGGCCCATGGGATCGACATCCGCCAGCACGGGAGCGGCAATTCCGGAACCACCAACGCCCTGCGGGTGCTGGGGACGAAGGCCGGGCTCATCGTGTTTGCCGGAGACTGTCTGAAATGTATGGCGGCGGTGGGAGTCACCAGACTTCTTTTCGGGGACCGCCATCCGGAGATGATCTATCTCCTCTGCCTTTACACGGGGGCAGGAGCGATCCTTGGCCACAACTATCCCTTCTACATGGGCTTCAAGGGTGGAAAAGGCATTGCCGCCACCGCAGGGATGGTGCTGTCCTTCCATCCGTATTTCATCGTCATGGGGGTGGTGGTGTTTTTCGGGATCTTTCTGACAACGCACTATGTGTCTCTGGGATCTCTGCTGGTGTATCTCGGACTTGTGATTGAGATGGTGGTATGTGGGCAGACGGGCGTGTTTGCGGGAATGTCCCAGCCGCAGCTGACAGAGATGTATCTCCTTTCCTTTGTGCTGGCGGCCATGGCATACTGGAAGCATAGGGAGAACATAGTAAGGCTGGTCCATGGGAAAGAGAGGAAGACATACTTGTTCAAAAAGAACAAGGTGGAGCAAGATTGATAAAAGCAGGCAGCAGAAAGAGGCTTCTGCGGAAAAGAGGGGTTATGGCAAGGGTAGGTATCATTGGAGGAGGAAGCTGGGGCATCGCTCTGGCAGCATTGCTTCGGAAGAACGGACATGAGATCACGGTTTGGTCAGCTCTTGAGAAGGAGATTGCGATGCTGAAGGAGCAGCATGAGCATAAGATGCTGCCGGGGGTGAAGCTGGATGATGCGGTGGTATTCACCACGCAGGACAGTGAGGCGGTAGAGGGCAAGGACCTGCTGGTGATGGCGGTGGCCAGCTCCTTTACCAGAGAGACGGCCCATAGGCTCAGCGGACTGGTGGCTCAGGGGCAGAAGATCGTGAACGTGGCCAAGGGAATAGAGGAGCGCACCCTTATGACGCTTTCCCAGATCATCGCACAGGAGATCCCCCAGGCGGATGTGGCGGTGATGTCCGGGCCCTCCCATGCGGAGGAGGTGGGCAGAGGAGTTCCCACCACCATCGTGGTAGGAGCGAAGTCCAGGGTCACGGCGGAATATATTCAGAACCTTTTTATGAACGAGGTGTTCCGGGTCTATGTGAGCCCGGATATTCTGGGCATGGAGCTGGGAGGCTCCTTAAAGAACGTAGTGGCGCTGGCGGCGGGCATCGCTGACGGACTGGGCTACGGGGACAACACCAAGGCGGCGCTGATTACCAGGGGCATCACGGAGATCGCCAGACTGGGCACTGTCATGGGGGGAAGATTCGAGACCTTCTGCGGCCTTACGGGCATAGGGGACCTGATCGTCACCTGCGCCAGCATGCATTCCAGAAACAGAAGGGCCGGAATCCTCATCGGTCAGGGAAAGACCTGCCAGGAGGCCATGAAAGAGGTCAACATGGTGGTGGAGGGTGTCCATTCCGCCAAGGCTGCCATGGAGCTTGCCCGGAAATATGAGGTTGCGCTCCCCATCATCCAGCAGGTGAACGCTGTGTTGTTCGAGGGAAAGGGCGCTGATCAGGCGGTGAGGGAGCTCATGCTGCGCGACAAGAAGATCGAGGTGTCGGATCTGCCCTGGCCCGAGGAACGCTTCAATGCCTGACCCGACGAATGTTCCAGTGCCTGATCAAATGTAAAAAAGCGGTGACAGAATCCTGTCACCGCTTTAAAGGAATATTCAGATGGCCGCCATGATCTCCGCCGCCATCTTGGCCCGGTTCATGGTATAGAGATGGATGCCGTTCACGCCGTTTTCCTGTAGGTCGAGAATCTGGCGTATGGCGTAGTCGATGCCGGCCTTCCGCATGTCCTCGGGATTCTCTCCGTAGGTGGCCACCAGATCGGAGAGCCTTTTTGGGATGCTGGAGCCGGATAGGGTGATGGTGGTGCCCAGCTGCTTTGCGGAGGTGATGGGCATGATGCCCGCACAGATGGGTACGGTGATTCCTTTTTTGTCGGCTTTTTCCAGAAAGGAATAATAGTAGTCGTTATCGAAGAACATCTGGCTGATGAAATATTCCGCTCCCGCCTCCTGCTTTTTCTTGAGACTGTTCAGGTCAGACTCCATGCTGAAGCTCTCAAAATGCTTCTCCGGATAGCATGCCCCTCCCATGTACAGATCGGTGTTCTCCCGCAGAAAGTCGATCATGTCGCTGGCATGAGCAAAGGCTCTGGCGGCGAACTGCTCGTCGCTCATGTCCTTGGGACGGTCCCCCCGAAGGGCAAGGACATGGGTCACATTGTTTTCCCGCAGGGAGTCCGCCACGCTCAGCAGATCTTCTCTGGTGCTGCCCACGCAGGTCATGTGGGCCACTGCGTCGATGCCGAGGGTGTTCTGGATGTAGGATGCGATCTCCACCGTTTTGTGGGAGCGGCTTCCGCCGGCCCCATAAGTGACGCTGATGAAATCAGGGGAAAGCTTTCCCAGTGTGTCCAGCAGTTCAAAGACAGATTTGAATTCGCCGTCCTTTTTCGGAGGAAAAACCTCAAAAGAAACGGTTCTGTTGTCTTCAAGCATATCCTTAATCATATGTCAATCTCCTTTATGGTCATGGTCATGTCCACCTGATGCGCCCAGTGCAGGAGCAGGCGGCAGAAACAAGTGTCATACCGATAGTTTTAGCTTGATTTTAGACCAATAATATCGTAACATGAAAAGGAACGAAATTCAAGGGAAAGGTGCGTGAGTCAATATGGAGCGGCAGGGATTTCAGGGGACGGGAGAATATGTGGCCAGTGAGGAGCTGATGGCCAGCGTGAACATTGCCATTGCGCTGAAGAAGCCTCTTTTGATCAAGGGGGAGCCTGGCACGGGCAAGACCATGCTGGCGGAGGCGGTGGCCAAGGCGCTGGGAAAGCGGCTGATCATCTGGAACATCAAGTCCACCACCAAGGCGCAGGAGGGGCTGTATGTCTATGACACCATCCAGCGTCTCTACGACGGACAGTTCGGTGAGGAGGGAGTGAACGACATCGCCCGCTACATCAAGCTGGGAAAGCTGGGGGAGGCCTTTGACAGCGAGGAGCAGGTGGTGCTTCTGATAGACGAGATCGACAAGGCGGATCTGGAGTTCCCCAACGATCTTCTCTGGGAGCTGGATCAGATGGAATTCTACATCAATGAGACCAAGCGCACCGTGAAGGCCAGGCAGAGACCCATCGTGATCATCACCTCCAATGCGGAGAAGGAGCTGCCGGATGCGTTCCTGCGCCGCTGCATTTTCCATTACATTGATTTCCCCGACAGAGAGCTGATGGAGGAGATCGTCCGGGTGCATTATCCAGAGGTGGAGGAGAACCTGCTGAAGAACGCCATGGAGGTGTTCTATAATATCCGGGCCATCCGGGACATCCGCAAGAAGCCCAGCACCTCGGAGCTCATCGACTGGATCAACGCACTGCAGATCGGGGGCATTCCGGCGGACAGGATCAGAAAGGCGCTGCCCTTTGTGGGCGTGGTGGTGAAGAAGGACGAGGATCTGCAGCTGGTGAGGCAGGAGCCGAATCTGTAAAGGGACTTAAGGGCGTGCCCAGATTCGAGAAAGATAGGTGCGTTTGTTGAAAAATAAGTTTGTCTGCCGGAAATAAGAAAGGTATGAATAGGATATGTTCATTCAGTTTTTCGAGACGCTGCGGGCAAAGGGCCTGCGGGTGACGCTGGGAGAGTGGCTCACGTTTCAGGAGGCCCTGGACAAGGGGCTCTGCGGCAGCTCCATGACCCGGTTCTATTATACTGCAAGAATGATACTGGTGAAGAGCGAGACGGATTTCGACAAGTTCGACATGGCCTTCGAGGAGTGCTTCAAGGCCGCCCAGAGGGAGACCGAGGTGGGAAAGGAGATGCTCCGCTGGCTGGACAAGTCCGACATGATGGAGCTGGCCCACGAGGAGGCCAGAGACCATCTGAACCAGATGGAGGATCTTCAGATCGACAAGGAGGACGTGGAGGAAAAGTTCCGGCAGCGGCTGAAGGATCAGGACAGCGAGCACAACGGCGGGAGCTTCTGGATCGGCACCATGGGCAAGACCTCCTTCGGCAACACCGGCGGGAACGTTGGGGGCGTGAGGGTGGGCGGCAAGACCGGCTACCAGTCCGCCTTTGCGGTGGTGGGTGCCAGAAAGTACCGGGACTTCCGGGATGATAGGGTGCTGGACAACAGACAGTTCCAGATGGCCTTCCGGAAGCTCCGGCAGTTCTCCAGCAGGCTGGACATCCCGGAGACGGAGCTGG
>CANOFQ010000090.1 GCA_947565325.1 uncultured bacterium | reverse complement strand
GAAGGGTTTGCTTCTGGAGGGTTTTGCAGAAAATCCTTGACGGTTCCCCATGATTTCTATATAATATTCGCTATAGAAAATAGGATCCCCGGTCTTTTCCTGACTTTTGACAAGGGAAAAACGCATTCGATATAACTCGCAAAATATAGCACGCTAAAAAAATACAAGGCAGGAGGAAACACACATGGCATTCGACGGTGTCACCATAGCAAATCTTGTGTCTGAACTGAAGAGGGAACTGACAGGGGGACGACTGTACAAGATCGCCCAGCCTGAAAGCGACGAGCTTCTCATAACCATAAAACAGCCCACGGGGCAGCGGCGCCTGCTCATCTCCGCAGACGCCTCCCTTCCCCTGCTCTATCTGACAGAGTCCAACAAGCCCAGCCCCGTCACTGCTCCCAACTTCTGCATGCTCCTGCGCAAGCACCTCCAGAACGGCCGCATCACGGACATTTCCCAGCCGGGGCTGGAGCGCATCGTGCATCTGAGGATAGAGCATCTGGACGAGATGGGGGACCTGCGCCAGAAGACTCTGGTGGTGGAGATCATGGGCAAGCACAGCAACATCATCTTCTGTGATGAAGAAGGGATCATCATCGACAGTATCAAGCACATCTCCGCCGCCGTCAGCTCCCTGCGGGAGGTCCTGCCGGGAAAGCCCTATTTCGTGGCCGGGACACAGAACAAGCTGGACGCCCTCCACACTGACCGCCAAGGCTTTCAGGACGCCCTCTCCGCCAGGCCCCAGCCCGCCTTCAAGGCCATCTACGGAAGCTTCACGGGCATCTCTCCCGTTCTGGCGCAGGAGCTGTGCTATGAAGCCGGGGTGGACGGGGACAGACCCACCGCCGGGCTGACGCAGGAGGATTACGACAGGCTTTATCAGGCCTTTGCGGCCATGGTCTCCGCCATCCGCGAGGAGCGTTTCACCCCCTGCATCGCCTATCAGGGCAAGGATCCTGTGGAATTCTGCGCACTTCCCCTGACCATGTACCAGCAGGAACCAAAGGAGCATACCCTGCCCTGCGCCTCCATGTCCCGGCTGCTGGAGCAGTATTACGCCCAGCGCAGCAGTCTCACCAGAATCCGTCAGAAATCAGCGGATCTGCGGCACATCGTCCAGACCGCCCTCGAGCGGAACGTCAAGAAATACGACCTGCAGCAGCGCCAGCTGAAGGACACGGAGAAGCGGGAGACCTACCGGATCTACGGGGAGCTGCTGAACACCTACGGCTACGGCGCACAGCCCGGCGCAAAGGTTCTGGAGGCAGTGAACTACTATACGGGGGAGCCCCTGTCCATTCCTCTGGATCCCACCCTCACCGCCACGGAGAATGCGAAAAAGTACTTCGAGAAATACGGAAAGCTGAAGCGCACCTTCGAGGCCCTCTCCACTCTGACAACAGAAGTCAAGGCAGAGATCGACCATCTGGAGTCCGTCTCCAACGCCCTGGACATCGCCCTGCAGGAGGAGGATCTGGCCCAGATCAAGGAGGAGCTGACGGAGAGCGGCTATATCCGCAGGCGAAACAGCACAAAGAAGCAGAAGATCACCAGCCGCCCCTTCCATTACTTAAGCAGCGACGGCTTCCATATCTATGTGGGAAAGAACAATTACCAGAACGATGAGCTGACCTTCAAGCTGGCCACCGGAAACGACTGGTGGTTCCATGCCAAGCAGATGCCGGGCTCCCACGTGATCGTGAAGCTGGAGAACGGGCAGGAGCTGCCCGACAGAACCTTCGAGGAGGCGGCCAGACTTGCCGCCTACTATTCCAGAGGCAGAGGACATGACAAGGTAGAGATCGATTACGTCCAGAAAAAACATGTGAAAAAGCCCAACGGAGCCAAGCCCGGCTTCGTAGTGTACTATACCAACTTCTCCATGGCCATAGACAGCGACATCTCCGGCATACGGCAGCTATAGGCGAGGGCAACTGCGCCGCCCCGTCTTTCCCGCCGCCGGGCCCATGGCCGGCCCTCCGCAGGGGCTGGTCACTTCATCAGCCTGCATTTCCTTGCGATCCTGACCAGAAGATATCCCTTGGGCAGCGCCCTCAGCTCCTCCTCCGTGATTCCCCGGAACAGAAGCAGCAGGGCGAAATACACGCAGGCCGCCATCCCAATGGCAATGATCACCGAGATTCTCGGCGACGCAGTCAGCATCAGCAGGCTTTCGTAGCAGGCCCATGCCACGCCGCCCATGCAGGCGGCCGCTATGGAGGGAACCACGAAGGTATCCTTGATCTCCTGCCTATAGCCTGCCGCCCTGCAGACGGCCCTCTGGTTCAGTCCGCACATCAGGCCTGCATAAAGCGTCTCCGCCACTGCGATGCTGTACAGATCCAGCTTCGTGAACAGGAGCAGCGCAATTCCCACCACCGTCTGCACCCCCAGAGCGATGGCCGCATTGATGATGGGCAGGTTCACCTTTCCCAGTCCCTGCAGGACAGAGCTGTTCAGGGACGCCAGCCCGTAGAACACCACCGACAGGGAGAGCGCCATCAAAAGCTTCGTGGCCAGGTCCTCCGCCTCCGTCACATTGCTGAACAGCAGCCCCGTCACCGGGCGGGCCAGCGCAAAGAGCCCCACTGCGCAGGGAATCAAAATGACCATGCTGACCTTCACCGCCAGCCCGATCTTCCTCCTGACCCCGTCCATGTCCCTTGCCGCCGCCACCTGCGCCAGAGAGGGCAGGATCGCAGCCGCCAGCGCAGCCGCAAAGGCGGCGGGGATTCCTGCGATGGTCAGGGCCTGGCCGGAATACACTCCCCAGCTGGAAAATATCTGCACCGTGTCCTCCAGCTTCTTCACTCTGGGAAACACTTCCGTGTACACCACATTGTTCACCGTTCCGCTCAGATTGTAGATGGCCGTGCTCAGGATGAAGGGCGTCACCACCAGCACGATGAGACGCAGAACCGCACGGTAAGAGTCTGTCCCCACATGCCGGTCGCTGCGGATCCTCGCCTCGATGGTCCTTCTGTTGAAGGCATAGATCCCCCCCATGAAAAGCAGCGCCGCCAGCACCCCGGCCCCCGCGCCCAGAGCGCTTCCCACGGCCCCGTTGACGGCTCTCTCGATCTGTCCCGCCTCGTCCCCCGGCACCTCCATGGTTCCCATGGCGCTCTGTATCAGGACGCAGGCGGCCCCTATGCTGACGATGGCGTTGGCCAGCTGCTCCAGTATCTGGGACACAGAGGTCTGCACCATGCTGCCATGGCCCTGAAAATAGCCCCGGAACACCCCGAGGATCCCGTACAGAAAAATCGTGGGGGCAAAGGCCCGGAGCACCTGCGCCGCCTCGGGCTTCAGAAAGAATCCCGCCAGCAGCAGGAGCACTGCGCTGGCCGCCGCGCCCACCGCCAGCACATAGGCCAGCGCACCCCGGAACACCCTGTGGGCGTTCCTGTATTCTCTCAGCCCCAGCTTCTGGGCGATCACCTTGGAGATGGCAGCGGGTATGCTGTAAGAAGAGATCATCAGAATAATCGTGTAATAAGCGTGGGCAGTCTGGTAGTACCCCATCCCCAGATCACCGATGACACTGTGCAAAGGGCCCCTGTAAAGGAGCCCTATGATTCTGCTGACAATTCCGGCAAAGGCCAGAATGCCCGCCTGCACTATGAATCCGCTTTTCCTTTTGTTCTTATCCGACATATTTTCAACCTATCAGCCAATCGTACATTTCCTGATATTTTGCCGCAGACACGTGCCAAGAGAAGTCTGCCGCCATGGCCCTGTCCACCATCTTGTTCCACTCCCGCTTCTTGTCGTAATATATCTGCTCAGCATAGCGGATGGTGTTCAGCATCTCATGGGCGTTGTAGTTCGTAAAGCTGAAACCGGTGCCGGTGCTTTCGTATTCGTTGTAGGACTCCACCGTATCCTTCAGTCCTCCCGTCTCCCGCACGATGGGAAGCGTCCCGTACCGCAGCGCCATCAGCTGGCTGAGGCCGCAGGGCTCGAACAGGGACGGCATCAGGAATGCGTCGCAGGACGCATAGATCTTGTGGGACAGGGCGTCGGAATAATATATGTTGGCGGACACCTTGCCGTTGTACTTCCAGTCGAAATGCCGGAACATATTCTCGTAGCGCTCCTCGCCGGTTCCCAGGATCACCAGCTGCACATCGTCCTGACACAGTTCATCCATCACATAGGCGATCAGGTCGAAGCCCTTCTGGTCCGTAAGCCTCGACACGATGCCGATCATCATCTTTCTGTCATCCTGCGTCAGCCCCAGCTCCTGCTGCAGCGCCCTCTTGTTCTTGACCTTCTCCTTCCTGAAGTTCGTGGCATTGTAGGGATTTGCGATCTGCTTATCCGTCTCCGGGTTGAACTCTGTATAGTCGATGCCATTGACGATGCCCCGCAGGTCTCCGCTTCTTGCCCGCAGCAGGCCGTCCAGCCCCTCCCCGTAGAAGGGAGTCTTGATCTCCTCCGCATAGGTTGAGCTCACCGTGGTCACCGCATCCGCATACACGATGCCGCCCTTCAGCAGATTCGCATCCTTATAGGCCTCCAGCTTGTCTGCCGTAAAGAAGTAGTCCGGCAGCCCAGTGATGCTCTTCACCGTCTTGGTATCCCATTTTCCCTGGAACTTCAGATTGTGTATGGTGATGACGGACTTGATGCCCCGGTAGAAATCGCCCCCTTGGAACCTTTCCTTCAGGTACACCGGGATCAGCCCCGTCTGCCAGTCATGGCAGTGGATCACATCCGGGCGGAAGCCGATCACCGGCAGGATGGAGAGGACTGCCTTGGAGAAAAAGGCGTATCTCTCGATCTCCCATCTGGGATCGTCACAGTAAGGCTTCGGGCCGCTGAAATAGTACTCGTTGTCCACGAAGTAATAGTGAACCCCGTCCACCTCCGCCTCCATGATCCCCACATACATATTCTTCCAGTTGAAGTCCATGTAGAAATGGGTCACGTATCCCATCTTGTCCTTCATCTCCTGCCTCATGCAGGAATACTTGGGAAGAACCACCCTCACGTCAAAATATTCCTTGTCAACACATTTCGGCAGCGAGCCCACCACGTCAGCCAGACCGCCTGTCTTGATAAAAGGAACTCCCTCTGATGCTGCAAAAAGAATTTTTTTCATCGTAACCTCCACTGACCTACATACTTGTATATACCTGTCTCCATTATACAACATTATCATTTCAGTGGAAAGCATTTCTTTAAATCTTTTTGCGCCTCTTTTAAGATCATGTCCGATAGGACAGTCTGATCTTGTCCGCGATCAGGGCAATGAACTCGGAATTTGTCGGCTTGCCCTTCCCCGTATCGATGGTATAGCCGAACAGAGAATCCAGAGTCTCCATGCGGCCCCTGCTCCACGCCACCTCGATGGCATGACGGATGGCCCGCTCCACACGGCTGGACGTAGTCTGAAACCTCTTGGCAATGGTAGGATAGAGAATCTTCGTAATGGAACTGATCATCCCCGGATCGTCCACCGCCATCATGATGGCCTCTCTCAGATACTGGTATCCCTTGATATGCGCCGGAACGCCGATCTCATGTATCATGTCCGTCACATCCTGCTCCAGATCCTGAACCGCCGAGGTCTTTGGTGGCTCCTGCGAAGTTTTTCTCTGGCTTGTGCTTTTCCCGGAGGGCACAGTTATCATAATCTGAAATTCTTTGTCCCCGTTCATCAGATCACCCAGTATCTTATAAATCCTCTCATTATCCTTCGTGGCCGCAATGTTCAGCTGCTCCATCAACCTCTACCTCCATACCGAAAATCCACAACTATTGTCTAAATTCGTACTTTCTCATTATAAAAGAGAACCCTTTGGTACATCAACTATATTCCATCGCATTTTTTGAGTTTATACATCAAATTATTACCGTTTATAAGGCAAAATCTTTCGTCCTGCCAATATGTTGCATAAAAGCCTGTCTTTTTTTGGCGTTTTATAGGTGAAGAAATTATCATTTTTTCAGACCGCAGGCCCACGCTCCGAAAAAAGGCTTGACAATCCGGCCCGGGGGAAGGCACAATAAAATCACAGCTAAGACGCCAAAGCTATTTTTCAGGGAAAACGGCGGCGGGTGGGACGTGTTTTCGGAAAAGGCCGCCGGCGGGCGCATTCTCAAAAAGGACGGGAAACGTATGAAACAGATCAACGAGCATATCAGGCAGGGAAAATACAAGCAGTTCTATCTCCTTTATGGGGAAGAAAGGTATCTGAAACGGCAATACAGGGACAAGCTCAGAAAGGCCCTCTGCGAGGACGGCGATACTATGAACACACATTTTTACGAGGGAAAAAACCTTTCTGTGGAGGAGGTCGTGGATCTGGCCGAGACCCTGCCCTTTCTGGCCGAAAGACGGGTCATCTTCATAACGGACAGCGGACTCTTTAAATCCGGCGGGGAAAAAATGGCGGAATATCTGTCGAATCCCAGCGAGAGCTGCTTCTTTGTCTTTACAGAGACCGACGTGGACAAACGCAGCAAGCTCTATAAGACCGTGCAGTCCAAGGGCTATGCCGCAGAATTTCCGTTTCAGGACGAGTCTATCCTGAAGCGCTGGATCGCCGCCACCCTCGCAAAGGAGGGCAAAAAGGTCACAGAGGGCACTGTCCAGCGGTTTCTGTCAAAGACCGGCACCGACATGGAAAATATACAGACGGAACTGGAAAAGCTCGTCTGCTACTGCATGGGAAGGGAGATCGTCCGGGACGAGGACGTAGAGGCCGTCTGCGCCACCCGGGTCAGCAGCCATATCTTCGACATGATAAACGCCCTTGCCGCCGGACAGCAGAAGCAGGCGCTGGAGCTGTACTATGATCTGCTCGCCTTAAAGGAGCCCCCCATGCGCATCCTCTTCCTCATCGCCAGACAGTGCAATATGCTCCTTCAGGCAAAGGAGCTGAAGGCAAGAGGGTACGACAGCCGCACCATCGCCTCCAAGATGGGGGTTGCCCCCTTCGTGGCCAACAAATGCCTCGGGCAGGCGGCGAAATTCAAAAGCAGCACCCTTCGGACCGCCGTGGAAAAATGCGTGGAGACGGAGGAGGCCGTGAAAACCGGCCGGATGAACGACGTGATGAGCGTGGAGATCCTGATGCTGTCCGTACTGTAGCTCTCTTGGATACAGCTTTCAAAAATTTTCATAAAGCTTGTAACGAAAACCTGCCTCGTCCGTCTAACCTGCAAAAGAAAGGAGGCCACCGCCCACGTCATGGACTATGAAAAGCTCTATCAGACCTTCTACATGCAGGTGTACTCCTACGTGATGACTCTTGCAGGGAACCGGGATCTGGCCGAGGAGATCACGCAGGACGCATTCTGCCGGGCCATGGCTGCCCGCTCCTCCTTTCGCAGGGACTCCGGCGAGCTGACCTGGCTGTGCGCCATCGCAAAGAACCTGTTCTGCGACGAAATGCGACGGCGGCAGCGCAGTGCCCGCCTTCCCCAGAACGAGGACGCTCCTGCCGGGGATGACGTGGAAAGGGCCGTCATAAACGGCGACACCGCCTATCGGGTGCATCAGATTCTTCACAGCATGGAAGAGCCCTACAAGGAGGTTTTCTCCCTGAGAGTCTTCGGAGAGCTGCCCTTTTCCCAGATTGCGTCCATCTTCGGAAAAACGGAAAGCTGGGCCAGAGTCACCTATCACCGGGCTCGATTAAAAGTAAGAGAAAGGATGGACGACAATCATGAATAACCAGTGTGAATTGATCCGGGATCTTCTGCCCTTATATGTGGACAATGCCTGCAGCGACACAAGCTCCCAGATGATCAGACAGCATTTATCAGAATGCGGCGAATGCGCCAGGGTCTATCAGATGATGAAGCCGGACAAATATGAAGCCGACCTGCAGCTGGAGAAGGAAACGGTCCTCACCCATCACGCCAGGGCCCAGAAAAGAACGGCCCTGATCGCAGGCGCCTCCATCGCAGGCATCCTCTGCATCCCCGTCATCGTCTGCCTGATCGTGAATCTGGCCACGGGCCATGGGCTGGACTGGTTCTTCATCGTAGCCGCCTCGCTGCTGGTTCTTGCCTCCCTCACCGTAGTGCCTCTGGTGACAGCAGAAAAAAGGCTGCTCTGGGCCCTGTTTGCTTTCACGCTGAGTCTCCTTCTGCTGCTGTTCACCTGCGCAGTCTACACCCGGGGCAGCTGGTTTCCCATGACCGCCTGCGCAGTGCTTTTGGGTCTGTCCGTGCTGTTTGCCCCCTACCTCGTCCATGCGCTCCCCCTGCCGGAATTCTGCAAGAGGAACAAGCTGCTGTTCGCCTTACTTCTGGACACGCTGCTGCTTGCGGCCCTGCTGTACTGCATCGGCCTCTATAACGACAGCGCAGACTACTGGAGGTTCATGCCCCCCATCGCTTTGTTCAGTGCCGGATTCGTCTGGCTCCTATTCCTCCTATGCCGGTATCTGAGGGCCAATCGGCTGATCCGGGGCGGCATCGCCGCCATGCTGTGCGGCATATTCTATTTTTCCTCCAACAACGTCATCAACGCCATTCTGGAAGAACCCCTCCCATGGCCCAGACCGGGACTGGGGCCGGGGATCTATGAGACCATCGACGGGAACCTCAAATGGCTGGTCCTGCTGGCATGCCTCATAGGCGGCTTCCTCTGCATCGTCAAGGGGCTGGCCCGCAGAAGATAGACTGACGTAAAAACCGCAATCTATATCAACCCATTTCAAGCTTACTATAGTATACTTGTGGAGAGGAGCTTGATCATGAAATATGCGGAACCTCTTCAGAGGGTTTTGGATTTTATTGAAGAAAATCTATATGAGGATATGGATCTGAACGGGCTGGCCTCTGTCGCAGGGTATTCAAAGTACCATTTTCTGCGCCTGTTCAAGGATGCCTTTCAGATGACACCGTCGGAATATGTGCGCAGGAGAAGGATCACGGAAAGCGCCCGGGAGATCGCAGATACCCATGAACCCATCTCCCAGATCGGCTATAGGCATGGCTTCAATTCCAAAGAGAACTTTACAAGAGCATTCAAATCGGAGCACCACATACTTCCTTCCGAGTACAGAAGCACCGACAGCAGCCTGAACCTGCTCCATAAGGCCCTGCCGGTAAACGCCTCCTTCGCATTGACCCCAAGAATCATGGAGCTGAAGCCCTTCTGCGCAACGGTGTACAAAAGTGACGAGGAGGACCCCACAAGGTTCTGGAACAAGTACAACTGCAGAGGGCTTTCTGGCAGATTATCCGGCAGGGGCCCACAGCTGGACTATGGGTTCTCCATATGGAATTCCGAAAAACATAAGCTTGATTACTATATCGGAATCTTGACGGAACGAGCTCAGGGAGATCTGTCAGGAACCCTGCAGCTGGAGGTGGCAGGCGGGTTTTATGCGGTTTTCGACACGCCAAGGGCTGATAAGTATACCTTTGTAAATACCATACACAGGACATGGGATTACATTTATAAGGAATGGGGTCCCCGAAGCGGGTACGTGAATCTCGGGGACTGTGATTTCGAGACCTATCGGGAAAGCAGCCGGACATTCTCAGAACAGATATTCATCCACATAAAGCATCCCGGTTCTTCACGGCAGCGGCCCACAGAATCATTTTGAAAATCAAATACCCCACAGCAAATGCGGCACAGAGTCAGCTTCGCCGACCATGCACATTGCCTGCGGGAATAAAATACAAGGAGAAGAGATCATGACAGAAATCATCAAAGTATTCCGGGAAGAAATACCGGCCATGAGGTTCATCGGAAAGAAATACCCTGACTACAGCGGATGGGGCGAATGGTTCGCCAACGGCTGGTTCGATGTGGTGGAGGGCGCTATGGGAGGAACCGGAAAAATCCTGTCCCTCTGGGAGAACGGCGGGGCCTATGTGGGACTGGAGCGCCGCAGAGACGGCAGGCTGCTGGAATGCTGGATCGGAATGTTCACCCCCGAGGGCACGGAAGTCCCGGAGGGCTTCGAACATATCGATTTTCCCAAGTCAGGTCTGGGAACCTGCTGGATCTACGGTAAAGAGGGGGAGACCCACCGTGCCACGGGCAGCTGCCGGAAAGCCCTTCAGGACGCAGACATGGAGATAGGAACCGACGGCGAAGGGGCGGAGCTGTCCTTTGAGAACTGCCTATGTCCCCGCTTCACCACGCCGGACGAGAAGGGAAACGTCATATTGGACTACTGCTATTTTGTGAAATAGGCAGGCCCCTCTCCAATTGCTTTTCCAGTTTTGATGCGTAGACTCCTTTCGTGCGCTCCACCAGTTCTTCCACCCTGCAGGAATGTTCCTTCGTCTTCCGGCTGTAGCTGATCCCTACAGCCAGAATCCTGCCGGTATATGCTTGTTTTTCCCCGAGCCTCCCCCTGAATCTAAGCGCATAATTCTTATCCTTGATCTGCCGGATGGCCTCCTCCGGCGTACTGTCTACCTTCAGCTCCAGAATCAATGCATCTGTCCCTTTTCGTTCCGGGTAAAAAATAAAATCCACATATCCCTTGCCGGCTTTGTCTTCGCGTTCCACCCGGTATCTGTCCCGGGCTGCCAGATACACCAGATTCACCACGGCAGACAGCTCAATCTCACTGTTATAGGAAAAAATAGGGGATTCCGTATCATGAGCGAATTCCAGTATCTCCGACATGGTCTCCGTATCCCCGCAGAGGGTGGCTGCCAGCATCCGCTTTGACGCATTTGCCAGACGGTATACATACCCCATGGATTCCCTTGTCATAAGAAGCTCCCGGAACTTGTCCATCAGCTCCTTGTTGGGGATAAGAACCTCTCCGTCATTATAGGTGAGCAGGCCATAGATCACCATAGCCGAATATATCTCATTTCTTGTATTCAGCTCCATGGAAACAGCAGCATAGTACCGGATCTC
>CANOFQ010000089.1 GCA_947565325.1 uncultured bacterium | reverse complement strand
GGGAGATGATGAACTGGTGGACGTTGGGGGCCTTGCGCCGTGAAGGGCTGAGGCATATGCTGTATGCCGATTCTGCTCTGACGGGCGGCAGTGCCGTGCAGTTTTTTCAAGAGGCTTGGAATATTGAGAAGTTATATCAGGGAAGACCGGCGTTTTCCTTGACAGCCCTGATATGAAGATGTAAACTATATTAAAATGCTGCTGCAAGGGCTGTAGGTTGCAGCAGCATTTTTTAGGAGCGTGTGCCTGTGGGAGAGAGGATGACTGAAAGAGCATTTTTTTCCGGAAAAGAATTTGACAAGAGGTTCCGGTACGACGGTAAGGATCTGGGAGCCCTCTGCCGGGGCGGAAGGACTTCCTTCAAGGTCTGGAGTCCTTTGGCGGAAGGTCTGACATTGCGTCTGTACCGGGACGATTCTTCGGCGGCTTTTCTGGAGAAGGAGATGGAGCCGGGGAAGAGGGGCGTCTGGCAGGCGGAATTCCCGGAGAGCCTTCATGGAGTGTACTATGATTATCTGGTGAAAAATCAGGGAAAGGAAGTGACATCGGCAGACCCTTATGCCGTGAGCTGCGGCTGCAACGGCGCAAGAAGCATGGTGACGGATCTGCGGCTGACGGATCCGCCGGGTTTCCGGGGGGACGAAAGGCCGGCCGCAGGAGAGGAATGCATCATCTATGAGCTGCATATCAAGGATTTCTCATATGATGCGGGAAGCGGAGTACCGGAGGAACATAGGGGGAAGTACAAGGCCTTCGCAGCCGGGGACGGACAGGAGCTGCCTGTGTGCATGAAGCATCTGACGGAGCTGGGGGTGACCCATGTGCAGCTGATGCCGTTTTTTGATTATGCATCCATAGATGAATCCGGGGACGGAAGCCGGTTCAACTGGGGGTATGATCCGCTGAACTACAATGTGCCTGAAGGTTCCTATGCCACTGACGTAAGGGACGGGACGGTGCGGGTCCGGGAGTGCAAAGAGATGATCCAGGCGCTGCACAGGTGCGGCCTCGGGGTGATCATGGACGTGGTGTACAACCATACCTACAGCGGGGATTCATGGTTGGAGAGGATGGTTCCCGGGTATTATTACCGGCACAGAAAGGACGGCAGTCTTTCCGACGGCTCCGCCTGCGGCAACGACATTGCGGTGGGAAGAGCCATGGTGGACAATTATATCGCCGATTCTGTCAGGTACTGGGTTCGGGAATATCATGTGGACGGCTTTCGCTTCGACCTGATGGGGCTTCTGACCGTGGAGCTGATGAACCGGATCCGGCGGGAGCTGGACGAGGAGTTCGGGCCCGGCAGGATACTGCTCTATGGGGAGCCTTGGCGGGCAGGGGAGTCCCCCATGGAGAGGGGTACTCATCCGGCGCTGAAGGAGAACGCAGGTCTTCTGGACGAGGGCGTGGGATTCTTCAGCGATGACACGAGGGACACTATAAAGGGGCATGTGTTCCATGGCGAGGTGCCTGGGTTCGTGAACGGGGGCAGGGGGCTGGAGGATCAGATCCTGCATGCCGTCACGGGCTGGAGGGACGGCGGGGCCAGCATCGTGCCCAAGAGCTGCAGGCAGGTAGTGAACTATGTGTCCGTGCATGATAACTTTACGCTCTGGGATAAGCTGGTGCTCACAATGCACAAGGAGCTGCGCCAACATTGCTGGGAGACTGACTTTACCTCACGTTATGAGGACGTGCTGGCGGCGAACAGGCTGGCGGCGTTCATTTATTTCACTTGTCAGGGCAATCTGCTCATGCAGGCGGGAGAGGAGTTCGGGCGGACCAAGCTGGGGGAGGACAACAGCTACCGCTCTGCGCCGGAGATCAATATGCTCAGATGGAGTCAGGTGGAGGATTTCGGGGATCTGGTAGCGTACTATAAGGGACTGATTCATTTGAGAAAGAGGCTTCCGGGACTGTGTGACAAGGCACCGTCTGCGTTTCGGCGCATTAAGGATCAGAAGGTATGGGGGCCCGGGGTAGTTTCGTTCCGGGTGGATAATCGCTCGTCGTCTCAGGGGGGCGAGTGGGATGAACTGTGCGTCGTGTATAATGCTTCCGACGAGGCGTTTTCTATGGAACTGCCGGAGGGCAGGGGGCTCTGGGAGGTTCTGGCGGACGGCCGTGAGGCGGACTGCCGCAGGCCTGCGGAGGCTGCCGGGGGCTTTGGGTGCGCAGAGGTGGTGGTGGAAGCCCGCAGTGGGATGCTGGCGGGGCGGTAATGCGGAGAAGGGACGGGGCGGAATGCGGAGAAGGGACGGAGCGGGGGCCGGGGGGACTTGGTCGGTCACTCCATGGCGTTCCGGGGAGCCCTGGCATCGGTGATGGGCATCATTGGATGCCCATCGCCGAAGGTCTCCCCTCCACATTCCGTGAGGTTCCTCCCAAGTCCCCCCGGCCCCCGCTCCTGCCTGCCGCAAGCTATAGAATAATAGAAAAAGAGAAAAAGAAATAGAGGAAAAGAAAAAGAGGAAAAGAAATAAAGGAAAAGAAATGGAAATGGTGGAAGGGTAGATGGTTTCGGAGGCCCTCGGAAAGCGCAATGTGTTTTGGGGACACCCGGAAGGGTTTACGGACGTATGTACTTGCGGCCGGAAAACCTTCCCCAAGGGGGCGCTGGAGAGTTTCTGCGGAACTGGAAAACAGTCTCGGAATTGGAAGCGCAATGTGTCTTGGGGACACATGGAAGGGTTTACGGACGTATGTATTTGCGACCGGAAATGCTTTCCAGAAAAGGGCGCTGAAGTGGAGAGACGGAACTGGAAAACAGCAGGAACTCGGAAGCGCCCGGAAGGGTTTACGGACGCATGTACTTGCGGCCGGAAAACCTTCCCTAGGGGGGCGCTGGAGAGTTTCTGCGGAACTGGAATGGAGGATAATATTATGAAGAGAGCCAGTGGAATTTTGCTTCCTGTGGCGAGCCTGCCGTCGAAGTACGGCATCGGCTGTTTTTCAAAAGAGGCGTATGATTTTATCGACAGGCTGCGGGAGGCGGGGCAGAGCTACTGGCAGGTATTGCCGCTTTCTCCTACCAGCTATGGGGATTCCCCTTATCAGTCCTTTTCTTCTTTTGCGGGAAACCCTTACTTTATTGACCTGGAGGCTCTGATCGAGGAAGGGGTGCTTACAAGGCAGGAGTGTGACGCCTGCGATTTTGGGGAGGATCCGAGGCTTACTGATTATGGGAAGATTTATAGGCAAAGGTTTGAGCTGCTGCGGCTGGCCTATGGGCGCAGCGATATTTCCCATAATGCGGATTTTGTGAGGTTCGTGCAGGAGAATGCCTTCTGGCTGGAGGATTATGCTCTCTTCATGGCTGTGAAGCTTCGGTTCGAGGGAGCCGCATGGTGCGAGTGGGCGGAGGATATCAGGAAGCGCTGGTCCTATGCGCTGGATTATTATAGAAGGGAATGTTATTTCGATATTGAGTTTTATAAGTATATTCAGTTCAAGTTCCATGTGCAGTGGGAGAAGCTGAAGGCTTATGCCAATGAGAACGGAATCGAGATCATAGGGGATATCCCTATCTATGTGGCCTTTGATTCTGCGGATGCATGGGCCCATCCGGAGATGTTCCAGTTCGACGATCAGTTCCAGCCGCTGGCAGTGGCGGGCTGTCCGCCGGATGCTTTTGCGGAGACGGGGCAGCTCTGGGGAAATCCTCTGTATAAGTGGGATTATCATAGGCAGACGGGATATCAGTGGTGGTGTCAGAGGCTGGATTATTGCTTCAAGCTGTATGACGTGGTACGGATTGATCATTTCCGGGGATTTGACGAATATTACAGCATACCCTATGGGGCGGAGACGGCCCAGAACGGCCATTGGGAGAAGGGACCCGGCATGGATCTGTTCAGGACGCTGAATAGCAGGATAGGAGAGAAGCAGATTATTGCCGAGGATCTGGGCTTCCTGACGCCCTCCGTGGCAAAGCTCTTGAAGGACAGCGGATATCCGGGCATGAAGGTGCTGGAGTTTGCCTTTGACCCCAGAGAGGAGACAGATTATCTGCCTCATAGCTATGACAAGAACTGTGTGGTGTACACAGGCACCCATGACAACGAGACTCTGGTGCAGTGGTATAAGGGGCTGGACGAGGAGAGCCGGGCTTTTGCGGCGGAGTATATGGATAACGCCCATAGGCCGGATGAGGAGAAGTATTGGGATTTCATAAGGCTGGCTATGATGAGCGCCGCAAACACCTGCGTCACGCCTCTGCAGGATTATCTGGGGCTGGATGCGGATGCAAGAATCAATAAGCCTTCTACTCTTGGCGGAAACTGGGAGTGGCGCATGGACAAGGATATGTTCACCGATGAGATGGTGGAGAAGATTTATGGGCTGACGAAGCTTTCCTGCAGGCTTTCCGAGGAGAAGGCGGAGGAAGAGCGGAAGAAGCTGGAGGAGCGGAAGCGTCTGGAGGCGGAGAAGGAGCTGGAAAAGCAAAAGAAGCTGGAAGGGCGGAAGCGTTCGGAGGCGGAGAAGGAGCTGGAAGAGCAAAAGAAGCTGGAAGGGCGGAAGCGTCTGGAGGCTCAGGGGAAGGCTGGAGAAGGAGAAAAGGAGCTGGAAGAGCGGAAGGGCTCGAAGGCTCAGGGGAAGGCCGGGGAAGGAGAAAAGAGGCGGAAGAAGTGAGGTACCAGGATCCGGGAAGAGGGCGGTAGAAGATGGTGATAAGGAAGGCCCGAAAGGGCGACGAGGAAAGTCTGGCGAGCCTTGCGATGCTGTTGTGGGGCGGTGATTTAAAGGAAAAAATGAACGAGTTTTCCCGGCTTGTTGTGGATGCCGAGGCCTGCATTTTTTTAGGGTACGAGGGGGAAGTTCCCATGGCGTTCGCCCAGTGTCAGCTGAGGCATGACTATGTGGAGGGAACCCAGAGCAGTCCCGTGGGATACTTGGAGGGAATCTTTGTGAAGGAGGAATTCCGCCGCAGGGGCTATGGGGGAGAACTGCTGAAAGAGTGTGAGAAATGGGCTGTCGGGAAGGGCTGTAAGGAATTTGCCAGCGACTGTGAATTGGAAAACAGCGACAGCTTTGATTTTCATATGGCTCAGGGGTTTGCGGAGGCAAATAGGGTCATCTGCTTCTGTAAGGAATTGCAGTGAGGGGTTTTAAGGACGGAAGGCGCTTTGCAAAGCTAAAAAGAGATCAAAAAAGAAGGTTCCGGGAGAGGGGCATATATGAGGTTTATCTATGGAAAGCAGGACTGGAAAACTTTTGAGCGGGGGGAGGAAAATTGCTATCTGATGACCAATGGACTGGGGGGATTTTCCTCCCTGACCATGACGGGATCCTGCGGAAGGAATGATCATGCGGTGCTGATGGCCTGCGTGCATTCTCCCAATCACCGCTATAATATGATCCATAGGCTGCAGGAGGCGCTGCAGGTAGGGGAGGAGAGCATCTGTCTGTCCAGTCAGGATTATGTGGGGCAGGAGGGCAGGGAGGATGGCTGGCTTCGCCAGAACTGCTTCACCTTTGAAGATTATCCCAGATGGACTTATCTGGTGAAGGGTATCGAGGTGGTGAGAACCATCGCACTGATGCAGGGACAGAATACGGTTGGAATATCTTATGAAATAAGGAACTGTTCAGGGGAGGAGGCGGAGCTGGAGGTGCGCCCCCATCTGCAGTTCGTTCCCAAAGGAGCGCTGCTTTCCGAAGATCAGGAATTTGTGGTGGAGGACGGGAGAATCAGCGCAGGGGGACAGACGCTACGTTTCTGGACGAACGGAGCGTTTCAGGAGCTGCCCCTGACCTTTCATGAAGGGCTGTATTATGCCTATGACGCCTGCGACGGGAGAAGAGAGCAGGGATGCACGGCGGTGAACCACAGTGTCTCCGTCAGGATTCCGGCAGGAGGCAGGGCGGAGCTTCGTATGGTTTACGGCATGACCCAGAAGCTTCCTTCCATGGAGGAGATCCTGCAAAGCGTGACAGAGTACCGCAGGGGGCTGCAGGAGTGCGCCGGGTTTCAGAATGAGACGGCTCAGGCGCTGGTTCTTGCTGCGAACCAGTTTGTCTCTTACCGGGCTTCCACGGCCAGACAGACGATTCTGGCGGGTTTCCCTTTTTTTGAGGACTGGGGCAGGGACACTATGATCGCCTTGATGGGCTGCTGTCTTTCCACCCGTCAGTTTGAGGCGGCAGAGAATATCCTCAGGACCTTTATGCTATACTGTAAGAAGGGACTGATGCCCAATCTTTTTCCCGAGGGCGGCGAGGCTCCCGGCTATAATACGGTGGACGCATCGCTGCTGTTCATTCTGGCCGTCTATGAGTATTATAAGCGGACGCGGGATGTGGTCTTTGTGAAAAGCGCATGGCAGACCATGACGGAGATTGTGGACTGGTATAGGAAGGGAACGGATTATGGTATCCGGATGGACGAAGACGGTCTGATCATGGCAGGAGAGGAGCTGGATCAGGTGACGTGGATGGACGTGCGGGTAGGAGAGATTCTTCCTACGCCCAGACATGGCAAGCCGGTGGAGATCAATGCCTATTGGTATAACGCCCTCTGTATCATGGAGGAATTCAGGAGATTCTGCCCGGAGGAGCCGCAGGAATACGGACGGCTGGCGGAGCAGGTGAAGGAGAGCTTCCGCAGGCAGTTCTGGAATCAGGAGGCGGGCTGTCTGAAGGATCTGGTCTCCGGGACGAAGGCGGATACGCAGATCCGCTGTAATCAGATATGGGCGGTATCGCTCCCCTTTTCCGTGCTTTCCCCGGAGCAGGAGAGGCAGGTGGTGGAGGTGGTGTTCCGGAAGCTGTACACGCCTTATGGCCTTAGAACACTGGATCCGGCAGATGGGGAGTTCCGTCCCTTTTACGGGGGACAGCAGCTGGACAGGGATCTGGCCTATCATCAGGGAACCGTGTGGGTCTTTCCTCTGGGAGGCTTTTATCTGGCCTATCTGAAGGTCAACGATTATTCGGAAGAGGCAAGGGTCTGGGTGGAGCAGCGGCTGGAGTGCATCGCTGCCGCTCTGCGGGAGGGCTGCATCGGTCAGCTGCCGGAGATATATGACGGTGCGAATCCGGTTTCCTCCAAGGGGTGCTTTGCCCAGGCATGGAGTGTGGGGGAGATCCTGCGGGTGTATGATGCGCTGGAGCATGGCGGGACAAAAGCAGAATAGGACCATGCCAAGATAGACCGACACAGAGACAGACCAATACAGAGACAAGGTAGAGCACGGACAAGACGAAACATAGACAAGGCACATAGACAGGAAACATGGGTAGACAGGAAACAGAGATAGACAGGAAACATGGATAGACAAATAAACAAATAAACAAGAATAGATACATGAAAAAACATAGATAGGACATATAGGGATAGGAGCAGGTATATAGATAGCAGGTGTTTTAGAAAAACATGGTAAGGGGAAAGATGTACAAGAACTATATTTTTGATTTTTATGGTACGCTTGCAGATATACGGACCGATGAGGAGAGCGGGTATCTGTGGGAGAAGATGGCCCAGATCTATTCGGCTTATGGGGCGGCCTATGGGCCGGAGGAGCTGAAGGCCACCTTCCGCAGTCTGGAGGAGCAGGAAAGGAAGCGGCTGGGCACAGAGGAGGCAGAGCCGGATCTGACGAAGGTCTTCGGGATGCTTTATGAAGGGAAGGGCATTCGGTGTGGGGCCGCTCAGGCCAGGATGACGGCGATTACCTTCCGGGCGCTGTCAAGGGAATTCATAAGGCTCTATGACGGGGCAGAGGAGCTGCTCCGGGAGCTGCGGAGGCGGGGGAAAAGGCTCTATCTGCTTTCCAACGCCCAGACGGATTTTACAAGGCCGGAGATCGAGATGCTGGGTCTGAGGGATTTTTTTGACGGCATTTTCATCTCTTCGGAGCAGGGCTGCAAGAAGCCTTCTCCAGTGTTTTTCCAAAGGCTGCTGGAACGCTTCGGCCTTGACCCGGCGGATTGTATCATGATCGGGAACGACGAGGCAGCGGATATCGCCGGGGCAAATCAGGCGGGGATGGACTCTCTTTACGTTCATACGGATATTTCCCCGAAGGAAGCAGGAAAGGCGGAGGCCACCTACCGGGTCATGGACGAGGATTTCGGAAAGGTAAGGGCGCTGCTGCTGGGAAAATAGGATTCCGGGTGCAAAGCTGTGTGAGGCGGGAAGGGCTGTCGGATGCCGAGGCAGTATAGACGCAGGGAAAGGCAGCCGGCTGCGGGGCAGCGTGACGGGAAAAGGCGGCCAAGTGCAGAGGGACGATGTGACAAAGACCGTAGGGCAGATTTGAAAATGACAGGAGGCAGTATGGAAAGGCTTGGGAGATTGCAGAAATATCGGCAGGAGGGCCGGAAGGTAGTTCTGGATTTTGAAAAGGGCAATGGGCAGGTGGAGGCGCTGACCCCTTATATCGTGAATGTGTTTTATGGCTCGGAGGGGGAGAGGGTGCCTTCCAAGGCTATAGAAGGGTCTAAGGCGGCGCCGGTCAGTCTTAGGCTGGAGGAGAAGCCGGACGGCTTGTGGATTCATACGGGTCAGGTGTCCGTCAGAGTGTGCGACGATTTTTATGTAGATTTTGTTGACAAAGACGGCGGAGAAGTCTGTATGGACTATCGGGGGGAGAGGAAGCCTCTGGAGAGGGTCAGCTCCAGCCTGCTGGAGAAGGAAGGACATTCTGCTGTCGCCGGCGGGCAGCGCTGCAAGGTGGAGGCAGTGAAAAAGCTGACTCCGTCCCTGCATTTCTACGGACTTGGGGATAAGACGGGCTTTCTGGACAAGAGGCATTATGACTATGAGATGTGGAACACGGACAATCCTGCGCCTCAGGTGGACAGCTTCAAGGCCTTGTACAAATCCATTCCCTTTTTCATAGGGTTGGATGATGAGCATGTTTTTGGACTGTTTTTTGACAATACCTATAAGAGCTATTTCAACATGGGACAGGAGTCAGAGGAGTATTATTGGTTCGGCGCTGACGGGGGTAGTCTGGACTATTATTACATTGCCGGAGATTCCATGCCGCAGGTGCTTTCCGGCTACACTTACCTGACGGGCACGGCCCCGCTGCCCCAGAAATGGACACTGGGATACCATCAGTGCAGATGGGGCTACGTGACCCAGGAAGACGTGGAGGAGGTCGCCTGCAGGATGCGGGAAAACGACATTCCCTGCGATGTGATTCACTTTGATATAGACTATATGCAGGATTACAAGGTGTTTACATGGAATCAGGAACGGTACCACGGGGATCCCAAGGGCTTTCTGGACAGACTTTCTCAGGACGGCTTCAAGGCGGTGGTGATCAACGATCCCGGCGTAAAGCAGGAGGAGGGCTATCCGGTGTACGATGAGGGCGTGAAGGAGAGGTATTTTGCCAGAACGCCGGAGGGAGAGGTGTATATCAATGCGGTGTGGCCGGGAGCGGCGGCCTTTCCTGATTTCGGAAATCCCAAGGTGAGACGCTGGTGGGGCATGAACCAGAAGCTTCTGCTGGATCAGGGCGTGCGGGGCATCTGGAACGACATGAATGAGCCCGCCAGCTTCAACGGCCCCCTGCCGGAGGACGTGGTGTTCACGGACGGAGACAGGGAGACCAACCATGGGGAGATGCACAATGTCTACGGCCATTTCATGGCAAAAGCGGCCTATGAGGGCCTGAAGGAGCTTGACGGCAGGCGGCCCTTCGTCATCACCAGAGCTTGTTATGCCGGGAGCCAGAAATATACCACCGCCTGGACGGGGGACAACTGCAGCATCTGGGCCCATCTCCAGATGGCCATTCCCCAGCTCTGCAATCTGGGTCTGTCCGGTATGCCCTTCGTGGGAACGGACATAGGAGGCTTCGGGGGAGACACAACGCCGGAGCTGTTGGCCCGGTGGGTGCAGGTAGGGTGTTTTTCCCCGCTGTTCCGCAACCATTCGGCCATCGGCACCAGAAAGCAGGAGCCTTGGCAGTTTGGCAATGAGGTGCTGGATATTTATCGGAAATACGTGAAGCTGCGGTATAGGCTGATTCCCTATTTCTATGATCTGTTTTACGAGGAGGAGCGGACGGGAGCGCCCATTATGCGCCCTCTTGTGTTCCAGTATGAGAAGGATCGGACGGCAAGAACCTGCAGTGATGAATTCCTTGTGGGCAGCAGGATCCTCGTGGCGCCGGTGGTGCATCCGGGCATGGATAAGCGCATGGTCTACCTGCCGGAGGGAGACTGGTATGATTACTGGAGCGGGGAGAAGCTGGCGGGGCCGGTATGGTTCGTGCGGAATGCGCCGCTGGACGTGTGCCCCGTCTATGTGAAGGCGGGCACGATCCTTCCGGTGATGGAGCCCCAGTCCTATGTGGGAGAGAAGCCCTCGGAGGAGCTGGTGCTGGAGGTGTATCCCGGCCAGGGCAGCTATGACCATTATCTGGACAACGGGGAGGACTTCGCCTATCAGGAGGGCAAGTACCATCAGTACCGCTTTGAGACGGCGGAGGACGGCAGAGTGACCGGGGAGATCGTTCATGCCGGATATGATAGGCCCTATAAGAGGATATTGGTTCAGAGATGCGGGAACCGGGGGTGTGAGGGAGAGCCTTTGAAGGAGGAGATTCTGGAAGAACTTCGGCTGTAGAGGATGGATAAGCTTCGGGAAACGGAGGTTCGGCCCAAGTAATTAGTACCAAAACGTCACGGAAATATATTGTTGCATAAATAATCAAGCAAGAAGTTCACTTTGCAGTTATGTAAGGTGAATTTTTTGTTTGTAGTAGAATGCGTCGTAACGATTGCGTGGCGTTTTCTTGAAAAAGGCAGCTGCAGGGAGAGCCACGCATTAACAATTGTTGAAAAGAATTTTCTGAAATTTTCTGAAAAGTCTTATATGTCATCAATTTTGGGTTGATCTCAATGGTGTAGTGTGATATAATACCTAAGTGAAGTATCATATTCAGGGCAGAAAGAAAGAGCAACTTTCCA
>CANOFQ010000088.1 GCA_947565325.1 uncultured bacterium | reverse complement strand
CATCAACGCCTTCGGCTGCGGCTTCTCGGAGGGCTACGGCAACGATTTTGATATCTCCAAGCTGCGCTATGACAAGATTATTATTATGGCGGATGCGGACGTGGACGGGGCTCATATCTCCAATCTGCTGCTGACCTTGTTTTATCGGTTCATGCCGGAGCTGATCTTCGAGGGGCATGTGTACATCGCCATGCCGCCTTTGTATAAGGCCATGCCCTCAAAAGGGGCGGAGCAGTATCTGTATGACGATAAGGCTCTTGAAAAATACCGTAAGACCCATAAGGGCCCATTTACCCTGCAGCGCTACAAGGGGCTTGGAGAGATGGATGCGGAGCAGCTCTGGGAGACCACCTTGAATCCTGAGACCAGAAGGATGAAGCTGGTGGAGATCGAGGATGCCAGAATGGCTTCCGAGGTGACCGAGCTTCTCATGGGCACGGAGGTGCCGCCCCGGAAGACCTTCATCTACGATCATGCAGTGGACGCACAGCTGGATATTTAAATTGATTTCAAGATTAAATTGATTTCAAGACAATTCATTCTGGCAGGAAGACATACTGACAGAAAGAGGGCAGAACAAATGGAGCAAGAAAAAAATTTTTATGGAAAAAACAGCGACAGGCTCGATGCGAATCACCTCAGAATCGGCACCGTTGATTCCATGCCGGACGGCACTTCATGGCTCTGTGAGATTCCGGGCGATTCCACATTAGTCTACGGAAAGATTCAGGGGCTTCTAGGAAAGTCTCTCTATGAAACTGACAATGTTGAAAATCAGTATATGTACTGCGTTTTTTTGAAGGACAAGAACGGCGAAGAGATTTTTCTGGATGTATATTCTGGACCCAGCGGGCCTGCCATAGGCGGGCTTCAGAATGAGCACAGCAGCGATGCGGCTGAGAGACTGTTGAAGCTCATTGAGGAGACGGAGCCGGTTGACTATGAATACGAGGGTTTTTATTGGGACGGGCCCAGCAAGATCTCTCAGGGCATAAGAAACGGCGTGCCGTACTATAACGAGGAATCTCTTGGCGAGTTTGACGATATGGACGATGACCTGGACGGCTTGGATGATTTCGAGGAATAGGCTTGAGGAAAGATAAATGGATGACAGCAGAATCATAAAAACAGAATATTCGGAGGAGATGCAGAAGTCCTTCATAGACTATGCCATGAGCACCATCATCGCAAGGGCGCTGCCGGACGTGAGGGACGGGCTGAAGCCCGTCCAGAGGCGCACCTTGTACGACATGTACGAGCTGGGCATCCGCTATGACAGACCCTACCGGAAGAGCGCCCGTATCGTGGGAGACACCATGGGCAAGTACCATCCCCACGGCGACAGCTCTATCTATGATGCTCTCGTGGTAATGAGTCAGGATTTCAAGAAGGAGCTTCCTCTGGTGGACGGGCACGGGAATTTTGGCAACATCGAGGGAGACGGGGCCGCCGCCATGCGATATACGGAGGCTAGGCTTCAGAAGATCACGCAGGAGGCCTTTCTGGGAGATCTGGACAAGGACGTGGTGGACTTCGTGCCCAACTTCGACGAGACGGAGAAGGAGCCCTCGGTGCTTCCCGTGAAGATCCCCAATTTCCTCGTGAACGGATCCGAGGGCATTGCCGTGGGCATGGTCACCAGCACCCCGCCCCACAATCTGGGGGAGGTCATAGATGCCATGAAGGCCTATATGCGGGACGAGAGCATCACCACCGCAGGGCTCATGCGATATATCAAGGGGCCTGATTTCCCCACCGGGGGCATCGTGACCAACAAGGACGAGCTTCTGAACATTTATGAGACCGGCACGGGAAAAATCAAGATCCGGGGGAAGGTGGAGTTTGAACAGATCAAGGGCGGGAAGACCAATGTGGTCATCACCGAGATCCCTTATCCCATGATCGGCATGAACATCGCCAAGTTCCTGTCCGACGTGGCGGCGCTGGCAGAGACGAAAAAGACGCAGGACATCGTGGACATCTCCAACCAGTCCTCCAAGGAGGGGATCCGCATCGTCATAGAGCTGCGCAAGGACGCGGATGCGGAGAATTTCGTGAATCTCCTCTACAAGAAAACCAGGCTGGAGGACACCTTCGGGGTGAACATGCTGGCCATCAGCGGCGGCCGGCCGGAGACCATGGGACTGAAGGCGGTGCTGAAGGCAAACGTGGACTTCCAGTTCCAGATCGCCACCAGAAAGTACACTAACCTTCTGGCCAAGGAGATGGAGCGCAAGGAGGTGCAGGAGGGCCTGATCAAGGCCTGCAACGTCATAGACCTGATCATCGAGATCCTGCGGGGCTCCAAGGACAGGAACATGGCCAGGAGCTGTCTGGTGGAGGGCAAGACCGACGGCATCAAATTCAAGTCCAAGGAATCCAGAATCATGGCGGAGCAGCTGCGCTTCACGGAAAAGCAGGCCAACGCCATACTGGAGATGCGCCTGTACAAGCTGATCGGTCTGGAGATCGAGGCCCTGATCAAGGAACACGAGGACACCATGGCCAATATCTATCGGTACGAGGACATTCTGGAGCGCCGGGATTCCATGGCACAGGTCATCATCAACGAGCTGGACGGCTACAAGAAGGAATTTGCAAGGAAGCGCAGGACTGCCATCGAAAATCTGGGAGAGGCCGTTTACAAGGAAAAGGAGATGGAGGAGACGGAGGTGGTCTTCCTCATGGACCGCTTCGGCTACGCAAAGACCGTGGACGCGGCCACCTACGAACGGAACAAGGAAGCGGCGGACGCAGAGAACAAATATGTGTTTTCCTGCAAGAACACGGGAAAAGTCTGTCTCTTCACCTCTGCGGGCCAGCTGCACACCATCAAGGTGATGGACATTCCCTTCGGGAGGTTTAGGGACAAGGGGACGCCAATCGACAATATCAGTAACTACAATTCCGAGAAGGAGAGCATCGTCTGCATCACCAGCCAGACGGAGCTGAACCTTCGGCAGGTGATCTTCGTCACCGCCCAGTCCATGGTGAAGCTGGTGGACGGAGGGGAGTTCGACGTGTCCAAGCGCACCGTGGCCGCAACCAAGCTGGGAGACGGAGACTCCGTGGTGAGCGTCATGCCCCTGACGGAGCAGCGCAGCATCGTGCTCCGCACCAGAGAGGGCTATTTCCTGCGATTCTCCATAGAGGAGATACCGAAGCTGAAGAAAAACGCTCTGGGCGTGCGGGGGATGAAGCTGGGGAGCAGGGACGGGGTGGAGGATGCTTATTATATCAGCAGCGCCGCCGAGACCTCCATCGAATATAAGGACAAAACTCTGGTGCTGAACAGCCTGAAGAACGGAAAGCGGGACACCAAGGGGACGAAGAAATCATAGGGGGAGCGCACAATGAGAGTGATCGCAGGAACGGCGAGGCGGCTTCTGCTGAAGACGCCGGATGGGCTGGATATCAGACCCACAACAGACAGAATCAAGGAGACCTTGTTCAATATACTGCAGACAGACATTCCGGGCAGCGTTTTTATGGATCTGTTCAGCGGCAGCGGCGGAATCGGCATAGAGGCCCTGAGCCGGGGAGCACGAAAGGCTTATTTCGTGGACAACACCGCCAAGGCAATTGCCTGTATCCAGCAGAATCTGACCACCACCAGACTGGCAGAGCAGGCGGTGGTCCTGAAGCAGGAGGTCTGCAGCGCACTGGAGGGCATAGCCAGAAGGGGCAAAGAGGAACAGGTGGACATTATATTCATGGATCCGCCCTATGGCTGCGGCGAGGAGAAGGCGGCGCTGGCGGTTCTGGGCAGAATGCCCTATGTGACGGAGGATACTCTCGTCATTGTGGAGGCGGAGAGGCAGACCGACTTTTCCTATGGGGAGTCTCTGGGATTCTTGGTGGAGAGGGAAAAATGCTATAGGACGAACAAGCATGTGTTCATGAGAAAGAGAGTATCGATATGAAGCGGGCAGTCTATCCCGGAAGCTTCGACCCTGTGACCTACGGACATCTGGACGTCATAAAGCGGGCTTCTGAAATGTTTGACGTATTGGTGGTCAGTGTTTTGAATAATAAAGTAAAGACCCCGTTGTTTTCTGTGGAAGAACGTGTTAAGATATTGAAAGAGGCTACAAAAGACATTCCCAACGTGGAGGTGGACAGCTTCAGCGGCCTTCTGATCAATTATGCGGCGGAGAAGAACATTCATGTGGCGGTAAGGGGGTTGCGGGCCATCACGGACTTCGAGTATGAGCTGCAGATCGCCCAGACCAACAGGAAGCTTTCGGACGGCGCCCTGGACACCATGTTTTTAACCACGAGTCTTGAGTACGCCTACTTAAGCTCCTCCAGCGTCAAGGAGATTGCGAGCTTCGGCGGCAACATCAGCCAGTGCGTTCCGGATTTCGTGGCCGAAATGATATATGAAAAATACCAGATCAGGAGATAGGATATCAATACAAGACAGAGGTGACGTTTATGAGCAGTAGGATCGAACAACTAATTGACGAGCTGGAAGAGTACATCGAAAGCTGTAAACCGAAATTCATGTCAAATTCAGAGATCATCGTCAACAAGGATGAAATCGATGAGTTGCTTCGGGAGCTTCGCATGAAGACGCCTGATGAAATCAGGCGCTATCAGAAGATCATCAGCAACAAGGAAGCGATCCTGAACGATGCCCGGGCAAAAGCGCAGGCGCTGATAGACGAAGCCACGGTACATACCAACGAACTGATCAGCGAGCACGAAATCATGCAGCAGGCTTATGAGCAGGCCAACGGGATAGTGGCGCAGGCTGCGGGGCAGGCGCAGGAGATATTGGACAAAGCAACCATAGAGGCCAACGAGCTGAAGATGCAGGCCGCCAAATATACGGAGGACAGACTGGCAGAGCTGGAATCCATTGTTGTTTCTGCGCTCCAGACCTCCAGTGCAAACTATGACAGGCTGATAGGCTCTCTGGGCCAGTACCGGGATCTGATCCAGTCCAATCTGCGGGCAATGCGTCCTTCAGAGGAGGATCTGGATGCCCCTGCCGACGACGGTAGCCTTGATGTGATGTAAAAGGATGCGAAAATGTAATTCAGAAAACTTTGATGTCAGGCAGTCAGAACCGGTTTTCGTAAAGGGAGCTGGTTCTTTCCTATATAGAGACAACGAAACTGCAACAAACGGCAAACGCTGTCATCCTTTCCTGTATCGGGAACGGCGGGGCGGCAGGCCGGTAGAAAAGGAGAAGAGGAGAGCGCCGATGAATTTGCGCAGATTCGCAGGGCTCATGCTGGCTGCGCTTATGGCTCTGTCATGGATTCCGAAGAGGGCCATGGCAGCGGAGCTGCTGCAGGAAACGGGCGAGAAGGTGGTGGTAGTCATCGACCCGGGGCATGGCGGAAGTAATCTGGGAACCACCGCAAACGGCCATGAGGAAAAAAGCATGACACTGGTCACGGCTCTGGCCATGTATGATGAATTGCTTTTGTATGACGGAATAGAGGTGTACCTGACCCGGACACAGGACAAGGACATGACCCTGAAGGAAAGGGCTCAGTTCGCAGAGTCGGTGGAGGCCGACTTTCTGTTCAGCATCCATTATAATGCATCGGAGCAGCACGACGCCTATGGGGCAGAGGTATGGGTGCCCATGCATGCGCCCTACAGTACATACGGATATCAGTTCGGATATGAGGCCCTGACAAACTTCCGGGAGCTGGGACTTCTGGTGAGGGGCATCAAGACCCGGCCCGGGGAAAAGGGGCTGGATTATTACGGAATCCTTCGGGAATCCGTGGCGCTGGAGGTTCCCGCAGTGATCATCGAGCACTGCCATGTGGACGAGGCCCATGACGCAGGCTTCTGTGACAGTGAAGAGAAGCTGCAGCTGCTGGGCAGAAGGGATGCCGCCGCCGTGGCCAGATATTTCGGGCTGAAGAGCAGCGCCCTGAACGTGGACTACTCTGACCGTGAGGCGGCAGATACAGGGGACGAGGCCTGGTTGAATGCTCTTCTGAATGCCCGGACGGCGCCGGAGCTGTGCCAGATCAGCTATGTGGACGCAGATTATGAAGAGGGACTGCTGACACTGTCTGTATCGGGCTCTGACAGCGACTCAGGACTTTTGTATTATAGCTACAGCATTGACGGGGGAGAGACCTTCAGCGGCAGAGAGAGCTGGCCCGGCGGCGACGGGCTGACGGGCGCTTATCAGAAGGAATTTACGCTGATGCTGAATATACCGCCGGGCCTGCGTCCCGTGGTGGTGGTCCGTGCCTATAACGGCTTCGATATAGGTACGGAGAGCAATCCGTATGAGAGTCCCATGATATTTCCGTTTCCGCCTGAGCCGGAGGACTCCCGGCCGGAGCAGGCAGAAGACCCTGAACCCGAGGCGGCGCCGGAGAAATTCGAGGATCTGGACATGTTGATCGCCATCGTGATGTTTACCATAGCAATCGTTCTCAGCATGATGCTGGCGCTGCAGATCGTGGAGGCAAAACGCCGCAAAAAGCGCAGGCAGCGCTATCTGCAGAACATAGAAAGGGAAATAGCCATGGAAAAGGAGGCTGCCGACAGGAGGCGGTATCGGTATAGCCAGAACAGAGAGAGCCCGAACGGAAGGCAATACAGCCGGCAAACAGAGGACTGGGGCAGAAGCCGGTATTATCAGAGCAGAAACGAAGACGGCTAAAAGCCAAAGGCGTCGATTGTCAGCACAGGAACGAGGGCGGCCGGAGCAGGAACCGGCCCGGAAATGAAAACAGCCAACGTCAGCGATTGTCAGCACAGGAACGAGGACGGCCGGAGCAGGAACCAGCCCAGATAAAAGAGCGCATTCAGTGCCGTGAGCATCATTTTGTGCTGAATATAGTTTCCTATGGACAAGTCGGAATCCCCGATGCTGCTGTAGGTCTGGGCGATGCAGGAAAGCCCGCCGAAGGACAGGGCCAGAAGGCTGTAAAGGGGAACGGCGCTGCCCAGCATGGACAGCCCGCCCGTGATCTCCAGCAAGGGCGCAAGGACAGCAAGAGGCCTGCCCAGCACAATGTGCGGCAGAAGGTTCAGAAGGTTGAAAAGCACCATATAGCCTCCTAAGGTCAGTATGTTCTGCATGGAGGTACGCACGGAGCCGTCCGTCTGGGCAAGCAGATTCTCTATGGCGGAAGGGGGCCGGGAGATCTCGCCGGAGGCAGGATCTGTCCCTGAGACTTTCCGGGAATCCTCACAAGCCACGAGCTCCGCCCCTGAAGGGGTCTTTACGGGAACGGGCAGATCTTTATAGAGCGTATAGCGGAGCACAAGCCCGTACAAGAGGGGGATTCCGTACATGCCGAAAAGATAGGGGAGCACCAGCTTCCTGCCCAGCAGAGGAAGGACAAAGCTGCAGAAATAGACCGGGCCTATGTTGTTGCAGAAGGCGAGAAGATATTCCGCCTCCCTTCTGGTGACCATGCTGCGTATGTATAGGTCGTCCACCACCCTTGCTCCCATGGGAAAGCCGCATAAAAAGCCCATGATCATGGCATAGCATACATTTTTGCGTACCCTGTAGAGCGGCCGGATGACCGGATAAAGCACAAGGGAGAATTTATCTGTGAGCTTCAGCCGTACCATGATTCCGGAGAGAATCATAAAGGGAAGCAGGGTCGGAATCATCTTCTGGAACCAGAGCTCCAGCCCCATGGCGGCATAGGAGAGGCTGAGCCGGGAATTCGTCAGAATACATCCCAGCAGTGCCAGGAACAGTATCGTCAGCAGCTTCATAAGATAGAGCTCCTTTCTATCAGGTGCCCTCTTGGGCCGGGCTCTTCCATTGGATACCGTTGGATTGGATATATTATATTATTGGATATTATATGTGCGGCCTTTTTCGGTCATGCAGGGCAGGAGGAATTTGAACGTGATTATCGGCAGGAAAGGAGCCGGCGTATGCGGTTGGATCGATTCTTGTGTGAGATGAACCTAGGAACCAGAAGTCAGGTCAAGGCCTATGTCCGGCAGGGACTCGTTTCGGTAAACGGGGCCGTGGCGAGGGATGCCGCCGCAAAGGTGGACGAGCGGTCTGACCGGGTCTTTTTCCGGGGACAGGAGCTTAAATACAGAAAGTTCGTCTATTATATGCTGAACAAGCCAGAAGGCGTGGTGTCTGCCACCACGGATAAGAGGGATACCGCGGCCGTGGCCCTTCTGGGCAGGGACTGCCGGGAGGACATTTTTCCCGTAGGCAGGCTGGACAAGGACGTGACGGGGCTGCTCCTGCTGACCAATGACGGAGATCTGGCCCATAGGCTGCTGTCCCCCAGAAAGCATGTGGACAAGGTGTATCAGGTGGACATGGCCCGCCCGCTGGATGCAGAAGACATCAGGCAGTTAGA
Organism: uncultured bacterium; assembly: GCA_947565325.1. GTDB lineage: Bacteria > Bacillota > Clostridia > Lachnospirales > Lachnospiraceae > Acetatifactor. The sequence goes on along the minus strand of CANOFQ010000088.1, from coordinate 2,608 downwards.
GCAGGGGCTGGATATCGGTGAAGAGCGCTCAACCCTGCCTGCCAGAGTGGAGGTCCTGGATGCCGGGAGAATACTGCTGACCCTCCACGAGGGAAGATTCCATCAGGTAAAGCGTATGCTGCAGGCAGTGGACAATGAGGTGCTTAAGCTGAAACGCATCGCCTTCGGAGGGCTTGTACTGGACGGCGGGCTTGCGCCGGGAGAATATAGGGAGCTGGGGGAGGAGGAAGTGGCGGTTCTTCGTTCCGCAGCGTCGAAGCATGAGGATTTGGACAGCTGCACTGCGGAATACGCCGATGCGGAACAAGAGGCAGGAGTGAATGATGGATAAAAAACAGGATATACTAAACGAACAGGAACAGAATACCTCATTGGGTCGGGGCCCTATACATGAGATGCTGCAGGACATAGATGCGGTCATATTCGATCTGGACGGCTCCCTTGTGGACTCCATGTGGCTCTGGAGAGCCATAGATATCGAATATCTGGGGCGCTTCGGCATCCCGCTGCCGGAGGATCTTCAGAACAAGATCGAGGGTATGAGCTTTCGGGAGACCGCCGTATACTTCAAAGAGCATTTTGGCATCCATGATCCTCTGGAGGAGATCATGGATACGTGGAATAGAATGGCATGGGACAAGTATATGTATGAGGTGCCTCTGAAAAAGGGAATACCCGATTTTCTGAGGGGCTGCAGGGAAAGAGGCATCCTGCTGGGCATCGCCACCAGCAATTCAAGGGAGCTGGTGACGAATGTCATCATGGCCCACAGCCTGAAGGGCTGCTTCGGCTGTATCATGACCGGCAGCGACGTGGAGCGGGGAAAACCCTCCCCGGATATCTATCTGGCAGCGGCCCGGCTGCTTAAGGCAGAGCCCGCCCGCTGTCTTGTGTTCGAGGATATCGCAGCAGGCATTCAGGCGGGGAAAAACGCCGGTATGCGGGTCTGTGCGGTGGAGGATGCCTATTCTGCCGATGCAAGAGAGCTGAAAAAGAGGCTGGCAGATTACTACATTGAAGATTATACCGGCTTATTCGGACAATATTCAGGGCAGTCCGTCTGAAGGCCAGAAATACAGAAATTCATAAAATGGAAAAAGGAATATCCAACAAAAAATCGCATAGATAGAATAGGAGGTACAGATATCATGAACGTGTTTGTCATAACAGGGGCCTCTTCCGGCATCGGCATGGAGTTTGCCATGCAGCTGGACAGCTACTTTGGCAATATCGATGAATTCTGGCTGGTTGCCAGAAGCTATGAGCGGCTGAAAGAGGTGGCAAAGGCCCTGCGGCACAGAACACGGCTTTTTCCCATGGATCTTACCGACACAGAAAAGCTGGATCTGCTGGAGGATGCCGCCATCCGGCATTCTGCTGCGGTGCGGATGCTGATCAACTGCGCAGGCTACGGGATAATGGGGGAATTCTGTGAGCAGGACCTGCGCCTAGAGCTGGGTATGATCCGGCTGAACTGTCAGGCCCTGACTGAGCTGACGCACCGTATGATACCCTATATGAGGCCCGGAAGCCGTATCATCCAGATGGCATCCAGCGCCGCATTTCTGCCCCAGCCCGGCTTTTCGGTATATGCTGCCACCAAATCCTATGTGCTGAGCTTTTCCAGAGCGCTGGGAGAGGAGCTGAAAAGCGCCGGGATCTTTGTGACCAGTGTCTGTCCCGGCCCTGTAGACACGCCGTTTTTCGACATTGCCGAGGCAACGGGAACCACGCTGTCCATAAAGAAATATACCATGGTATCTGCCCGGAGAGTGGTGGCGCTGGCGCTGAGGGATTCCTACCGCAGACGTCCCCTCTCGGTGTGCGGTCTGCCCATGAAGGCCTTTCTGGCGCTTGCCAAAACGGTTCCCCACGGCATGCTTCTGTGCGTGCTGCAGCAAATGAAAAAGAAGGGATTATAATATGCGACATCTGAAAAGACTGTTCTCCGCCGGCTTTGCGAAGGGGAGCAGGAACTATCTGGATTCACAGAAGAAATACGAAATCCTGCGGACGCTGCTTTACTTCGGCATCTCCCTCTCCCTGTTCATAGCAGGCTATATCCAGACCGGGGAAAAGACCAACCTCCTGACCATAGTGGCCGTGCTGGGCTGTCTGCCTGCCAGTAAGAGCGCAGTCAGCGCAGTCATGTTCCTGCGGTTCAGAAGCTGCGGCAGGGAAGCGGCGGATGCCATAGAGCAGCACAGTGAGGGCCTGAGCTGCCTTTACGACATGGTGTTCACCTCGGAGAAGAAAAATTTCAGGATCGGACATCTTGCCGTCCGGGGCGGCACTGTCTGCGGCTATTCTGAGGAAAAGGAGTTTCCGGAGGAGGCTTTCCGCAGACATATTGAGCATCATATGAGGCTGGAGGACGGGACGCGGATCTCCGCAGAGGGTCATAAGAACCTGACGGTAAAGATATTCACGGATCTGTCCCGGTATACAGAGCGGCTGGAACAGATGCGGTATCTGGAGCCGGAAGAGGAGAGGACAGCGGCGGTGGTGTCCATGCTGAAGAGCATTTCGCTGTGAGGAGAAAGCCATGCAGTCAGTGACCATAGGAAAAAATCAGGCCGGACAGCGGCTGGACAAATTTTTACATAAG